>JANOJI010000642.1:0-3161 GCA_031408175.1 Ilumatobacteraceae bacterium | reverse complement strand
GCACGGTGTTGCCCTGGTCGACCAACCGCGACAGCACGGTCAGCAGGCGCCGCACATCGTCGAAATGCAACCCGGTAGTCGGCTCGTCGAGCAGGTAAATGGTGTGACCTGTCGAGCGCTTGGCCAGTTCTGACGCCAGCTTCACCCGCTGGGCTTCGCCACCGGACAATGTCGGCGCGGACTGACCCAGCCGCACATAGCCGAGACCGACATCGAGCAACGTCTGCATGTACCGGCCAATTGCCGGTTGATTGGAGAAGAACCCGACGGCTTCGGCGACCGGCATGTCGAGTACCTCGGCAATGTTCTTGCCCTTGAACGCAATGTCGAGCGTGTCGCGGTTGTAACGCGCCCCCCTGCACACCTCGCAGGGCACATACACATCGGGCAAGAAGTGCATCTCGATCTTGATGTTGCCGTCACCCGAGCACGCCTCGCATCGGCCGCCCTGCACGTTGAAGCTGAACCGCCCGGGCATGTACCCGCGCACCTTGGCCTCGGCCGTGGTCGCGAACAGTTTGCGGATGTTGTCAAACACACCCGTATACGTGGCCGGGTTGGATCGCGGGGTGCGACCGATGGGTGATTGATCCATGTCGATCACCTTGTCGAGCAAGTCGACACCGGCGATCGTCTTGTGTTTGCCGGCGGCGTGTTTCGAGCGGTAGATCCTTTGCATCAGGACCGGCAGCAAGATGTCGCGCACCAACGTGCTCTTTCCACTGCCACTGACGCCAGTGATGGCGACGAAACAGCCGAGCGGGATGCGCACGTCGATGTTGCACAGGTTGTGTTCACGCGCGCCCTTGATCTCGAGCCATTCGAGACCGGGCTGGCGACGGTGCAACGGAACTGGGATCGACTTCTTCCCAGCCAGGTACTGACCGGTGATCGACTCCTTGACCTTGGTGATGCCCTTCACCGGACCGCTGTACACCACGTCGCCGCCGTGCTCGCCGGCGCCAGGCCCGATGTCAACGAGCCAATCGGCCTCGCGAATGGTCTCCTCGTCGTGCTCGACGACGATCACGGTGTTACCGAGATCGCGTAGCCGAAGCAGCGTGTCGATGAGCCGTCGGTTGTCGCGCTGGTGCAGGCCGATCGACGGTTCGTCGAGCACGTACAGGGTACCGACGAGACCCGACCCGATCTGGCTGGCGAGGCGGATGCGTTGTGCCTCGCCGCCGGCCAGGGTGCCCGCCGAACGCGAGAGACTGAGGTAGTCGAGACCGACGTCGAGCAAGAACCCCAGGCGAGCGTTGATCTCCTTCGTGACCCGCTCGGCGATGAGACGATCGCGTTCGGTGAGTTCGAGCGCCGCCAGGAACTTGGCCGACTCGCCAATTGCCATGTCACAGACCTCGGCGATGTTGAGGTCGTTGATCGTCACCGCACGACTGGCCGGCTTCAACCGTGCACCACCACACGTGGTGCACGGCACCTCGCGCATGTAGCCCTCGTACTGCTCGCGTGACCAGTCGCTCTCCGCGCCTTGCCGGCGCCGATTGAGCCACGGGATGACCCCCTCGTACGCGGTCGAATACTCGCGGGTACGGCCGTAACGATTCTTGTACTTCACCTTCAGGTTGCCATCCACACCGTGCAGCACAACCTTCTGCTGCTTGGCCGTGAGTGTGCGGTAGGGCGCATCGAGATCGAGCTCGTAAACCTCGGCGACCGCCTCGAGCATGCGAGTGAAGTACTGAGTGTTTGACGTGCGCCAGGGCGCTATCGCGCCGCCGTTGATCGACTGATCGGGATCGGGAATGATCAGCTCCGGGTCGACCTCGAACGTGGTGCCGAGGCCATCGCATGCCTCGCATGCGCCATACGGCGAGTTGAAGGAGAAGTTGCGCGGCGCCGGTTCGTCGTAGCTCGTGCCGCACTTCGGACAGGCAAGATGCTGGCTGAATGTGAGGGTTTCGCTTTCGCTGCCGTCTGCGGGCATCAGCTCGACCTCGGCAACTCCGTCGGCCAGCTTCAGCGCCGTTTCCAACGAGTCGGTGAGACGACGCTCGATGCCGTCGCGACGGACCAGTCGATCGATGATGACCTCGATCTTGTGCTGCTCGTATCGAGCGAGGCGCTCGTCACGCTTCAAGAATTCGGCGATGTCGACCACTTCGCCGTCGACTCGTGCTCGAACATAGCCCTGCCCTGCGAGGTCTTGCAGGAGTGTGTCGTAGTCACCCTTGCGACCGCGCACGATGGGCGAGAACACCTGGAATCGGGTGCCATCGGGAAGCAGCAGGATGCGATCGACGATCTGTTGGGGGGTTTGCCGCTGCAGACGGGTGCCGTCGTTGGGGCAGTGCTGCACACCGATGCGCGCGTACAGCAGGCGCAGATAGTCGTAGATCTCGGTGATGGTGCCGACGGTCGATCGAGGGTTGCGGCTCGCCGACTTCTGGTCGATGGAAATGGCCGGCGACAAACCCTCGATCATGTCGACGTCGGGCTTGTCCATCTGTCCGAGGAACTGCCTGGCGTAGGCGCTGAGACTCTCGACATAGCGTCGCTGCCCCTCGGCATAGATGGTATCAAAGGCCAGACTGCTCTTGCCCGAACCCGACAGCCCGGTGAACACGATCATCTTGTCGCGCGGCAGCTCGACGTTGACATTTCGCAGGTTGTGCTCGCGAGCGCCGCGAACGATGATCTTTCCGGAATCGGCTACAGGCATTGTGGCGAGGCTACCGAGGTGTGCGCATTCGGCTGCTGTGGAACATGTCGAAGAATGTACCACGAAAACGAACACACGTTCTGCTCTAGTTGCGGACGATTCCTGCCGATAGCACTGGCATGAATGGCGGACTGACCACTGATGCGACCCTGGGGCGGACGGCTCGCGCCGCGCTCGAACACCTACGACGACACTCGGGCTACCCGACCTGGCTGCTGACGCGAATCAACGACTACGAGCGGATCGTGATTGCCTCTGTCGATCCCCAGTTCGCCATCGTTGCCAACAGCGTGCTGCCCAACGACCTGTCCACGGATCGCTTCCTTGCAAACGTCTCCAAGATGGTCGTGCCAGTTGAACTGCCCAATGGCCAGCCCTACGGAGCGCTGATCGGACTCAGCCGCGAGCGCCCATCACCCATGCCCCCGCACGCCGAGTCGTTGATCCCGCTGCTCGCCAACACCCTCGGTGCGCTGGC
>JANOJI010000332.1:0-1560 GCA_031408175.1 Ilumatobacteraceae bacterium | reverse complement strand
ACGGGGCAGCCCTGTACGCCACATCTGCCGGCTTGAAGGTCGCCCTCGTCGAGATGGCCGAGATCGGCGGAACCTGCCTCAACCGCGGCTGCATCCCCGCCAAGGCATTCCTCGAAACCGCGGCAGTGCAACGCCACGTCGCTCACGCCGCCGAGTTCGGCATTGAGTCGAGCGCGCCCATCGTGAACTTCGTCACTGCGCAGGCCCGCAAGCAGAAGATCGTTGACGGGCTCGTCAAGAGCCTCACCGGATTCATGAAGTCGAAGAAGATCACCGTCTTCGAAGGCATCGGCACGCTCGGTGCCGATCGCACCGTCACCGTCACCGGTTCGGAAGGCGTGACGACCGTGCGTGGCGCAAGCGTCGTACTGGCCGCCGGTTCGGTGCCACGAACGATCCCCGGTTTCGAGCCATCGGGTCCGGTCATGACCAGCGACGAAGTGTTGATGCTCGACTATGTGCCGGCCCGCGTTGCGGTGATCGGTGGCGGCGCCATTGGCTGCGAATTCGCCAGCACGTTTTCCGACCTCGGTTCGCAGGTCACGATCCTCGAGGGCTTGCCCAAGATCCTTCCCGGGCTCGACAGCGATGTCGCGAATGTCGTGGTGCGCAGTTTCAAGAAGAAGAACATCGACATCCGCACGAGCGTGAAGGTGATGGGTCACACACCAATCGCGGCCGGCGGCACCACGGTTCATTGCGTCACTGGCGATGGGGGCGAGGTCGAGAACGTCGACGTCGACGTCGTCGTGGTCAGTGTCGGCCGCCGCCCGTTCGCCGACAAGCTCGGTCTGTCGGGCACGGCCGTCAAGGTCACCGATCGCGGCTTCATCGAGGTCGACGAGTATTGCCGCACCGGCGAGCCCGGCGTGTATGCGATCGGCGACATCATCAACACGCCGCAACTGGCGCATGTCGGCTACGCAGAGGCCATTCTGGTGACCAAGCACATCCTCGGAGAGCACCCCAACCCTGTCGCCTACGACCGGGTGCCGTGGGCGATCTATTGCCATCCCGAGGTCGCTTTCTCCGGGCCAAGCGAAGAGGCCGCACGCGAAGCGGGTCACGATGTCGTGGTGGCCAAGCATCAGTTTCGGGCGAACAGTCGCGCCCAGATCCTCGGCGAGCTCGACGGACTCGTGAAGATCATCGCCAAGAAGCAGGCCGATGGCACCGCCGGGCAGATTCTGGGTGTACACATGGTCGGGCCGTGGGTCACCGAGCAGCTGAGCGGCGGGTACTTGGCCGTCAACTGGGAAGCCACAGCCGCCGAAGTTGCCGAGTTCATTCAGCCGCACCCGAGCCTGACGGAGCTTTTCGGGGAAACCGTACTGTCGCTCACAGGCCGCAGCCTGAACGCCTGATCCGCCCAACACCTGATTCGATAGCAGAGAGAGACCACACCATGGCCGATGTCACGTTGCCGCAACTGGGTGAGACCGTCACCGAGGGCACGATTACCCGCTGGTTCAAGAAGGTTGGCGAGAGTGTCGCGGCTGACGAGCCGTTGTTCGAGGTCAGCACCGACAAGGTCGACACCGAAGTGCCGTCGCCAATTGC
>JANOJI010000632.1:0-5445 GCA_031408175.1 Ilumatobacteraceae bacterium | reverse complement strand
GAGCAGCCCCCAGTCGAACAGCTCACCGGAGCCGGGAGAAGGTGCGTCGACCATGATCAAGTCGGTGCTGAACTCCTTGGTTCGTCGAGCATCGGGTGAGCCGGCGACGACCGCCTTGATGACCCAGCGAATCTGCTCGGCGACCTCGGCCACCATGGCCGGCGACTCGTGACCGTGCAACTGCGCCGCCTTCAGGCCGGCGCGATTGACGGTCTCGATCACCCTGCTGGGCAGCTCGTCGCGGAACACCCCGACGGTGAGGATCTCGGGTGGCAGGCGTCGCGTGATGTTGTAGACCTGCTGAGCAGCGATCTGGCGCGGTGACGGGGCGAAGATGAACCCCACTGCATCGGCCCCCATGGCAACGGCAAACAGAGCATCGTCCTCATTCGTGATACCGCAGATCTTGACGAACATCTGGATCCCAAACGTATCGGGCCGAGGTGGGGTGTGAGGTGATCGATTTCCGGGCTAAGGAACGCGCAGGTCGGCAATCGCCGCGGCAGGATCAGCGGCGGTGAGCAATGACTCCCCGACCAGCACGGCGTTGTAGCCGGCACGTCTCAGGCTTTGGGCGTCGTTGCGGTCGCGCACACCGCTCTCGGCGACCCTGACGACACCAGGCGGGATCAACGCGGCCATGCGCTCGGCACGGTCGTGGTCGACGTGAAACGTGATGAGATCGCGTTGGTTGACACCAATGATCGACGCGTCGGCCCGCAGGGCGATGTCCAACTCGGCTTCGTCGTGGATCTCGACCAGCACGTCGAGACCGATGCTGATCGCCAGTTCGTAGAACGTCAACAGCTCGCTCTTGTCGAGCGCAGCGGCGATCAGCAACACGCAGTCGGCTCCCATGATCCGGGCGTCCAACACGTCGCGTTCGCTGACGGTGAAGTCCTTGCGGAGCACCGGAAGCGTGCACGCGTTCCGCGCAACCTGCAGATCGGCCGCTGACCCCCCGAAATCCGGGCCGTCGGTGAGGACCGAGAGGCACCTCGCTCCCCCGCGCTCGTATGCCTGCGCCACAGCCGCAGCATCGAGATCGGCAAACAAGTCTCCCTTCGACGGTGATCGGCGCTTGACCTCGGCGATCACGGCCAACGTCGACTGTCCACGCAGCGCAGCAGCAAATCCGCGGGTGGGTGGCATCTGTTCCGCCTCGGCCGTGAGAGCCTTCAGCGGACGGTGATCCGCCCGTGCAATCGCGCGATGGTCCTTGAGGATGCGGTCGAGGTACGTCGTCACAACCGGGCACCCACCGTTAGAAGCCGAGTCGCGAACTGATCTCGGCGAGCAACGAATCGATGGACACACGAACCTGCGCCGTCGTGTCGCGATCGCGAATGGTGACTGCACCGTCGTCGAGCGAATCGAAGTCGACGGTGACGCACAACGGGGTGCCGATCTCGTCTTGGCGCCGATAGCGACGGCCGATCGCCTGGGTCTCGTCGTAGTCGACCATGTATCGCTCGCTCAACAACTTGCGAACCTGGTGCGCCAACGGGGTCAGTGTGTCCTTCTTCGACAGCGGCAGCACGGCGACCTTGTACGGCGCCAGCCGGGGATGGAGCCTCAGCACGGTTCGAGTTTCGTCGTTGACCACGTCTTCGTCGTAGGCGGCCAGCAAGAAGATGGCGAACAGGCGAGTCACACCAACCGCCGGCTCGATCACGTAGGGCTTGTAGCGCTCGTTCGTCGCCTGGTCGAAGTAGTCGAGCTTCACCCCCGAGTGATTGGAGTGTTGGGTGAGGTCGTAATCGGTGCGCTGAGCGATGCCCTCGGCTTCGTCCCAGCCCCAGGGAAACAGAAACTCGACATCGGACGTCCCCGTTGAGTAGTGCGACAACTCATCGGCGTCGTGGGCTCGCAGGCGCAGCAGCTCGGTCGGGACACCGAGGTCGAGATACCAGTTCATCCGCTCGGTGCACCAGTACTGGTACCACTGTGCGCTCTCGGCCGGAGGCACGAAGTACTCCATCTCCATCTGTTCGAACTCGCGGGTGCGAAAGATCCAGTTCTGCGGAGTGATCTCGTTGCGGAAGCTCTTGCCGACCTGCGCAATACCGAACGGCGGCTTGCGACGAGTCGAGTTCAACACGTTGCTGAAGTTGATGAACATGCCCTGCGCCGTCTCGGGGCGAAGATAAGCGACCGCCCCGGCATCTTCGATCGGCCCAGCGTGCGT
This sequence comes from Ilumatobacteraceae bacterium, assembly GCA_031408175.1. Lineage (GTDB taxonomy): Bacteria > Actinomycetota > Acidimicrobiia > Acidimicrobiales > Ilumatobacteraceae > JAENVT01. The sequence continues at coordinate 3,257 of JANOJI010000632.1, read as the reverse complement.
CTTGAACATCAGGTTGAACTGACGAGGCTCGGTGAACGTGCCCGTCTTGCCGCAGCTCGGACAGGTGGTCGGGTCATCGAGCTTGTCGAGACGGAACCGGTTCTTGCAGTTGGTGCAATCGACGAGGGGATCGGTGAAGTTGGCGAGATGCCCGCTGGCTTCCCACACCTGTGGCGGGCCGAGTACGGCGGCGTCGATCAGCACGACGTCGTCGCGGAGTTGCACCATCGACCGAATCCACGCGTCGCGGATGTTGCGCAGCATGAGGGCGCCGAGCGGCCCGTAGTCGTAGGTGCTGCGGAAGCCCCCGTAGATCTCGGCCGACGGATACACATAGCCCCGCCGCTTGCAGAGATTGACAACTTGATCGAGTTCGGTCGCAGGCATACCCGCGCAAGGCTACGAGCGTCGCCCGCGCTGTCGCGAATGGATTCGTGGTCAGGTGTCCATGCGTTCGAACATCGCCACCGTGCGCAGACGGCGCTCGATGTGATGCTCCATGGCCCGCGTCGCATGGGCCGCGACCTCGTGTGTCGCCGACGATGCCGGAACCGACAAGGCGTCGTTGAGGCGTCCGCCCAGCACCATCCGCATGATCTCCAGTGCTTCCTCGGTCATTGGCGCGCCAGTGCGGCAGTTGCGACACAGTGATCCGCCGTGATCCATGTCGAAAGCGACCAGCGGCCCCGGCTCGCCGCAGCGAGCGCATTCGTCGAGCAGCGGGGTGATGCCCTCAGCGGCCAACAACTTCCAGTAGAACGCGGGCACAACCAGCGGGCCCGAACGGCGGGCAACGGTACGCAGCGCACCGACGAGCATGCGGTAGAGGTGAGGCGCCGGTTCGCGTTCGAGCGCCAACTGATCCACCGCCTCGAGCATCGCGATCCCGTTGGTCATGTGGTCGAGGTCGGCCACCATCGGCGCGAGGGTCTCGATCGACTCGGCCTGGCTGACGATGTCGAGATCGCTGCGGCCGTGAACCAGCAGGAGCTGCACATGGCTCATCGGTTCGAGCCGCGCTCCGAACTTCGACTTCGTCTTGCGCACACCCTTGGCAACCGCACGAACTTTGCCGTGATGCTCGGTCATCAACACCACGATCCGGTCGGCCTCGGCAAGCTTGTACGTACGCAAGACCACGGCCGTGTCTCGATAGACGGGAGAGCCCACTAGTCCAGCCCTCCGAATCGACGGTGCCTTCCGGCGAACTCGGTCACGGCGGATTCCAGATGATCGCCGCGCAAGTCGAGCCACGAGGTGTCGAGGTACACCAGCTCGCAGTACGCCAGCTCCCACACCAATGTCGACGGTAGATCCGTGTCAGGGCCGACGATGATTGCCAGGTCGGGATCACATGGCGCGGGGGCATTGACCACCTCCGCCAGATTCGCATCGGTGATGACACGCCCGTCGCGTCGCAACACATTGACTGCTGCAACGAGCCGATGCCGGCCATCGGTCTGCGGATCCACCACTGTCGTGCAATTGCCAACACGGGTGACCGAAGCTGGGGTGCCACCGTGCGGCGGCTCGATGCGGTCGAGAGGACGTATGGTGAGCCAGGCCGCGCCTCCGTGTTCGACGACCTTGGCGAACTCGACGATGCGTTCCCGCCACGCCGCGTCCCCGAACGCATTCCATTCGGCCATCGAGCCGCCGACGATCACGACGTGCCGCAGTTCGACGGTCGGCTCGGTAGTGCGGCTCACGCAGGTCATCATCCCACGCCTGGCTGCGACGTGAGGGCCATCGACTGACGGCGCTGGCTAAGGTTGGCAACCTGTGCACCCCGATGCCCAACGACCGCTTCACGTCGCCTGCATCATGGACGGCAACGGTCGCTGGGCGCGGCGGCGCAACCTGCCACGCACCGCTGGTCACACCGAGGGCGAGGAGAACCTTGCCGCCGTCGTACGCCTGGCGGTGAAACGCGACATCGGCTGGCTCACGGTGTTCGGCTTCTCGACGGAGAACTGGGTTCGGCCACGTGTCGAGGTACGCCACATCCTGGGATTGCACAAGAAGCTGTTCGGCAGAGTCGCCGAACTCAACGATCTCAACGTGCGCGTCCAGTGGATCGGCCGCCCGTTCGACAGCGCCGACGCGCGCACGCCGCGCTACGTCCAGAAGGCGATTGTCAAGGCAATCGCCGACACCGCCGACAACACGGGAATGGTCCTGACTGTGGCGTTCGACTACGGCAGTCGGGCCGAGATCGTGCACGCAGCCGAGCACGCCGCGGCCGATGGCCGACTGCGCGTCACCGCATCGGATCTCGACGCACACATGTATCTGCCGGAGTTACCCCCTGTCGATGTCGTCGTGCGCACCTCCGGCGAGCGTCGGATCTCCAACTTCATGCTGTGGCAGTCGGCGGGCTCGCCCGTGTACTTCACCGAGCAGACCTGGCCCGATTTCGGGGCACAGGAGCTCGACGCAGCCGTCGCGGTCGCCCGTCGATAGCCGAACCGAAAACCGTCGACTCGCGTCGACTGCCGCGATACTCTCCGCACAAGCGAAGTGCCGCGGCTCGGCGTTTCGCCCGGGTGCGTCAGCCCCAGACAATGCGGCTGAGCGTGCCGCTTCATCCGAGGTTCAGCGTTTGATGCTGGTTTCACCTTGCTGCCGCTACCGTCGGATGCCGTGACCGGCCGGCAGAACGTGACGTCGGCCCTTGCCAAGGTCACCGCGGCGTTGCCCGCCGCCGAGGATCGACCCGGTCAACAGCAGATGGCGTCGGCAGTCAACGACGCTGTCGCCAGCGGTCAACACCTCATCGTCCAAGCCGGCACCGGAACTGGCAAGACCCTCGGCTACCTCGTACCCGCCATCCTGACGGGCAAACGAATCGTCGTCGCAACCGCAACCAAGGCGCTGCAGGACCAGTTGGCTGCAAAGGACCTGCCGTTTCTCGAAGCGCACCTCGGTAGGCCGTTCGACTGGGCGGTGCTGAAGGGGCGCAGCAACTATCTGTGCCTCCAGCGGCTGCGTGAGGTCAACGAATCGGCCGAGGGGCAGCTCGAACTCGACGGGATGGCGACGACCACGAAGGCCGAGATCAAGCGCCTCGCCAGTTGGGCCGGTTCCTCGCCGACCGGCGACCAGGCCGAACTCGATTGGACCCCGTCCGACAGCGCGTGGCGATCGGTCAGCGTCGGCAGCGACGAGTGTCCAGGTGCCGATCGCTGTCCCCTCGGCCAGCAGTGCTTTGCCGAGCTGGCCAGGCGGCGCGCCGGTGCTGCCGACGTGATCGTCGT
>JANOJI010000001.1:0-64681 GCA_031408175.1 Ilumatobacteraceae bacterium | reverse complement strand
CACGATTCCTGCACAGGACCTGGCCGTACCTGTCGGACCTGGGCGGATCAGACGGACACGAGCGGACTACAGCAGCGGACGTGAGCAGGTTGGACGGACGCCCGCGGACCAAACGGACCTGCAGGCGAAGTCTTAAACCTCCTTGTCCGAAAGGACGTGTGGGTTCGAATCCCACCCCGGGCACTATCACCTGGCTCGTACATGTCGGATCTCCTGCCTCGGTGCGCCTTGCTGAGAGTCATGTCTGCACAGCGGTTGCCAACGTGCCCTATGTCAATGGTTCGGTGCGGCGTCTCAGCGGAGCGGGCTATCGAATCGACCTCGGCCTCGATGCAGGTGAGCGACGGCAAAGCGTCGAAGCGGGACGAGCTGACTGCCCGGCAAGCTCGACAGGCCGAAACTGGACCGTAGGGCTGCGCCGACATCGACCATTCGCTCAGCGGCACGCGGGCGATGACTCCTTTGGTTGTATCGATGCGCTGGTCGCGATCGATGGCTCTCACATGCCCGCACTCGACGACCGAATCCTTCCCGCTGGGTCCGAGTTCGGCGGCGTCGAGCCATACCTGAACCGGCAACCGCTTGTACTGATCGGCATCGGTAATCGGAGCCACTATCGTCATCGGACTCACCTTGTTGCCCGCGTCGTTCTGGACGACGAGGCACGGCCGGACCTTCAGCTTCTCGACGCCAACGGCGCCGACGAGGTCAACGTAGACGACGTCGCCTCGGGTGATGGGTAGTGCTGCGATGCCAAAAGCCTCGCATCCTCTGGGCGGGAAGGGGTGCGTTCTTCTGCTTGACGATGGCGAACACGTCTTCGCACTGAGTCAATGGCGTCAGCGGGAAACTTCAGTCGGCGGCCTCGACCCGAGGTTTCAGCGATGTCAACCTGATCGTCGACGGTCCCAACGGTTGGCTCATCCGTGCTTCGCTCATACCAGCGCGTGCTTCCCGATGGTCGTCAGGTGTGGGTGGAAGTTCGCAACGGGGTCGAGATAACAAATGGCGGCGTGAACGCGGCGCCGAAGTGAACGGAGAAGGTGTGCACAGCTTGAACGAACGCGAAGCATTCGCGGCAATGACACTGTTTCTGACCCGCTTTGCGGAATGAGCGGGTGACGACTTGCTGACACTCCTGGGGGACATCACGCTCAGGCCGGGCGGCGGCACGTTCGATCCTGCCGCGTGGGACGATTGGATGGAATGCATTCGGGACGTCGCCAATCCTTCCCAGGTTGCGGAAGACGAGTGATGGGGTGCGGTGACTGATCGTGAAGCTATGTCGCGCGCTGAGCGGGACTGTTCGGACTCGGTACGCATGATTTGCCCGACGGCTGGCGGTTCTCCCTCGGTACGGGCATTCGCTCATCTGGGCGGGAACTCTGGCTGCTGCCCGGAGCGCGGTGTGGTGCTACGACGAGCTCGTCGCTGATCCGACACATGCGGGGGCTCTCGAAGAGTGCGTTCCTGAGGCATTGGCGATCTTTGAGCGGCGAATGGCGGCGGAGTGTCGGACGACGCTGACTGATCTTCGCCGATTTCGTCTGTCCAACTGGGCTTGGTCAGGCGGGACGATGACCTCATCAGACACGCGAACTCAAATGACTCATCGGTGATGCGACGACGAGTCATCCAGATCGCGAACCGATCCCTTATTGAGCCGTCAACGCTCCATCCCGTCCGCCTCGGTAGCGCCATCGTGCGTCGCCCGGGATGTCGCTGAAGTACAGGGTGGAAGACATGACGAGGTCCGTGCAGAGCTGGCCGCGCTCCGCGCCGACGATGACAGTGAAGCGCCCAAGGTTCGCGGGAGACACTCGACTGTGACCGTCGCTGATCGGTGACACCCCAACTGAGACTGACGCCCATCCGGCTTCGATCCTCCGTTGACGTCGATTCAGCAGCGCCGTACTCTGCGTTCGCCCACTTCGAAGGGCGTGACGGAACTGGGGGGTTCGCGGTGACCGAGATGGGTTCAGACAATCGAGTGTTCGAGGTTGAGCAACGCGGGATCGAGTTCGTACCGGAGTCGGAACGAACGATGAAACCCAGAGAGCTTGGGGTATTTTGGGGGGGCTCCAGCCTCTACCCCTTCAACGTGTTCATCGGCGTGCTGATCTACAGCCTCGGGATGCCGTTGTGGTTGGCCATTCTCGTCACGGTCCTCGGCGCGGCTGCCAGCTATGCGCCGGTGGCGGTCGCCTCGATCGCCGGGGCCCGGACAGGAATGCCCACACACACCACGCTCCGGGCGACGTTCGGCATTGATGGTCAGCGAGCTAACGCCGTGCTCGGCTGGCTCGTTGGCATTGTTTACGAGGTCATCAACGTCACGGTGGGCGTGTACGCGGCGGTCGCCATCTTCGACGAATTGGGCTGGGACAACAGCGGTGATGGAGGCTTGGTCGTCGCGCTGATCCTGGTGTACGGCCTGTGCATCGTCCTGCCGCTGCTCGGCCACGCAACGATGGTGTTCGTGCAACGCTTCTTCAGCGTCGCTCTCGGCATCGCTGTTCTGTTGCTGTTCATCTCGCTTGTCGACAATCTCGACCTCGGCGCCAGAGCCGGGGAGGCGCTCGGCGGCAAAGCCACCTTGCAAGTCGTACTGATCGCCATCGGTATTGCCTGGGCGGGCGGCTATTCGTACATGATCGTTTCCCTCGACTACCCGCGGTACTTGCCTGCGAACACGCCGTCGAGGGCGATCTTCTGGCAGGTGCTGGGAGGTTCGGTACTCGCTGCCGGATTCCTCGGTCTCGTCGGCACGATGATGGCTGCGCAGACCGAGGGCGGTTTCCTCGACCCCGTGGCCGGGGTCAAGCCGATCATCCCCTATTGGATCTACGTCATTTGGATCCTCGCTGCGATTGGCGGCTCGATTTCGAACAACGCGCTGACCTTGTACTCCGCCGGGCTCGCCGCGCAGGCCGCCGGCCTGCCGCTGAAGCGCTGGCAGGCGACGGTGGTCGACGGCATCGTGGCCATCGCCGGTCTGGTGTACGTGCTGTTCATCGACAACGGCAACTTCTTCGCCAACCTGAACTCTTACATCGTGTTGGCCATCGCATGGGTCGGGCCATTCGGCGCCGTCTATTTGCTCGACCTGTGGTGGCGGAACTGGCGCGTGAGGCCCGAATACGTCCACGGCGGCAGCTCCAGTCCGTTCACCGGCATCAGCGGCCCACGCCGGAGCGCCTGGATCGCCACCATCGCAGGCATCGTCGCAGCGTTGTTGACCATCGCCTCACCGAAGTTCAACGGGCCGATCGCCAAGGCACTCGACACCGACCTGTCCTGGGCTGCGGGACCCCTCGTGGCCGGCGGCATCTACTGGGCGCTGGGCCGCCAACAGGTGGTCGCCGAAGCAGCACGGCATGAGGCCGTCTCTGAGCACAGCACTGTCTTGGCCCCGGACTGAGCGGTGGGGCCGATCGCGATTGTCACGGGCGCCGCCTCGGGCATCGGCGCGTCGTGCGCTCAGGTACTCACCGGGCTCGGCTTCACCGTTGTCGGTCTTGATCTGCGCCAGGCACCGGCGTGCGCTCGCTCGATTGTTGTCGACGTTTCCGACGCCCGAGCAGTAGACGATGCGTTTGCGACCGTCGAGCGGGAACTCGGCCCGATCGATGCGGTCGTTGCTGCGGCGGGCTACTACGAGCGCATCGACATTCTTGATCTCGACGAATCAGCAGTCGACCGTATGGTGGCGGTTTTGATCGACGGAACGGCCAACGTGGGCCGATCGGCACTGCGTCGCATGCTTCCCCGCGGTAGGGGTTCGATTTGCACCATCGGCTCCGAGCTTGGCCTGTGCGGTGACGCCGATGCGGCTCACTATGCGGCTTGCAAGGGCGCCGTGCATGCCATGACCAAGACCATCGCCCGCGAGGCGGCGCCGCTGGGGGTGCGGGTGAATTGCGTAGCTCCTGGACCGACCGACACTCCGCTGATGACCACCGAGATGCGCGACCCGTCGTACATCGCTTCGCTGGTATTGCAACGACTCGTCGAACCCGGCGAGATCGCCCATATGGTCGCGTTCGTGCTCGACGCAGACGGCCACAACCTGGTAGGCCAGATCATCTCGCCGAATGCCGGGGCCGTCGTATGACCCGCAAGTTGACGGGCATTGCCGGCCGAGTGGCCATGGTCACGGGCGCCGGCCAGGGAATCGGCCGGGCCATCGCCGAACGGTTAGCCGCCGAAGGCGCACGAGTCGTCGTCAACGACCTAAACCCGGACACCGCCACCGAAGTGGCCGAGGTGATCGGCGGCATCGCCGTTCCGTTCGACTGCGCCGATCGCGCCGGCGTACAACGCGGCGTACAGGTCGCCGCCGAGACACTTGGACCGATCGAACTCTGCGTCGTCAATCATGCCTACATGAAGATGGCGCCGTTCGTCGACGAAGACCCGGTCGACTGGCAACGCACCATGGACGTCAATCTGAAGGGCGCGCTGTGGGTGCTGCAGACGACGGCCAGGCCAATGGTTGCCGGCGGCTACGGACGCATCGTATGCATCACTTCGGAGTGGGGTATCACCGGCTGGCCTCAAGCCGGTGCCTACGCCACGTCGAAGGGCGGCATCATTTCTCTTGTGCGTTCGGCCGCGCGTGCGCTCGGCCCGCATGGCGTCACCGTCAACGCCATCGCTCCTGGTGTGACGCTCACACCACAACTGCAAGTCGACGCCGACTCGGCCGGCATCTCGTACGACGAAATGGTCGCCGTCTACGCCCGAAACGTGCCGCTCGGGCGCCTCGGCCGGCCATCCGACATTGCCGCCGTCGCCGCCTATCTTGTCTCGGAACCGGCCGGGGCTCTGGTCGGCCAGGTCATCAGTGCCAATGGAGGAAGCCTGACATGACGTCGATGTCGCCGACCGGCACGCCGGATCGCGCCCCCTACCCGTCCCCGGCCTTCCCGCCGGGTTGCAGAGCCGCCCTGTCGTTGACCTTCGATGCCGATGCCGAGACAGCAGTGTTGGTCCCTAAGCCGTCGGGGTGGAACGACGCCATGGCGATGACCCACCAAGCCTTCGGTCCCAAGGTCGGGATCCCACGGCTGATGAGGATCCTCGCCGAGGAGGACGTGCGGGCGACGTTCTTCGTGCCCGGCTGGACGGCGCGCCGATACCCGACCCTCGTCGCCACCTTGATGGAAGCGGGCCACGAGATCGGCCACCACTCCGACCTGCACATACCAGCGCCCCAGATGACCAAGGATGAGGAGCGTCGCGACTTCGAACGGGCACTCAAAACCCTGCGATCACAAGGTGCGGATGTGCGCGGATATCGCGCGGCATGGTGGCAGGCCACGTGGCACACACTCGATCTGCTCGCCGAGCACGGCCTGACCTATGACTCGAGTTTGATGGACGATGATCGCCCCTATGTGCTGCGCATCGGCGAACACCGCCTGGCTGAGCTGCCACCTCACTGGTCGTTGGACGACTGGGAGCAGTACGCGTTCTTACCCGATCCGATGATCGGCTCCAACATCGAGCCACCCTCGAAGGTGCTCGAGTTGTGGCGTTGCGAGCTCGACGCCCAGCGCAATGAGGGGGGACTGGTGGTCGGCACGATGCACCCGTTCCTGTCGGGTCGGGCGTCGCGCGCCGAGGTACTGCGCGAGATAATCGGCTACGCCCGGTCGTGCGGTGATGTTTGGATCGCGCCGCTCGGTGAGATCGCTGACGCAACGCTGGCGTCACCCGACATCGCCGAGCGTTTCCCTGACATCCCCGACCTCGCTTTGGGGCCGTACTATCCCGACATGGAGACACCATGAGCAACGACGACATCGATCACGTTCGAGGTGCAGCGAATCACCTGATCGAACGCTTCGGAGCGTTCGATGGTGAAGCCTACTTCGCCTGCTTCGCGCCGGAGGCAACGTTCCTGTTCCACGCGACCAACCGTCTGCTCGGCTCCCGGGCAGAATACGAGCGGGAGTGGGCGAGCTGGGTCGACGCCGGCTTCGAGGTTGTGAGTTGCGCCACACATGATCAGCGGATCGACCTGGTCACCCCTGACGTCGCGGTGTTCACACACCGCGTGCTCACCGCAGTGGCCGATGCCGACGGCACTCACGACCTGGTCGAGCGAGAGAGCATCGTGTTTCGTCGCGAGCCATCGGGAGCGTGGCTCGCTGTTCACGAACACCTCAGCCCCATGTCGTGAGCTGAACGAACTGGACGCGCGCTGCCGCTTCCGTCTGGACTGTGGCCGAAGCACGTGCGAAACGAACGCGGCGATCACCTTCAACATGTACGGCAACCGCACACCAACGACCGTCTTGACCGAACGGCCCGCCATCACTGACATCGAGCTCGGCGCCAGATAATCGGCAACGTCGACTCGGGCGCACTGTTCTAAGCCGACGGGCGGGCCAGGCAAGCACGCCATTCAGATCCGGGCAAACGGACAAGAACAGCGAAACGCATGATCCTTCTTTCCCTTCGGGCGGCCCTACGTAACGAACGCGGATCCGCTGAGGTGTGCTCCTTCAGTCGCGCCCGTCAGTCGCCGATAGGTGCACAAAAGGTGCACAGGATTTGCGAGCACTCAGCACCACTGCAGCGCACTACAGAGGCTGCACGGACTGGAGTCGCAGCCACAGCACACTCGACGGACTGGCGAACACCACAAAGACACCAACTGGCGGTCGTAAACCTCCTTGTCCGAAAGGACGTGTGGGTTCGAATCCCACCCCGGGCACCGATCGTGAGCAGGCGATATGTGGCTGCGGCCGGCCGCGGCCGGTCGCAACGGAGGTCGATGTGCACGAAATGTGCACAGAACCTCGTGGGATGGTGTGTGTGACTTCGGTTCATGCTTGACAGTGTGACTCCGGTAGGTGGGTGACAGTTTCGGGACGCAACTCCGGTAGCTGGGCGACAGTGACTCCGGTAGCTGCTTGACACTTCGCGTTGCCGAGTTCGAGGCCGTGCTCGACGCCGTCGCCGAGGCGCCACCACCGGCGTTCTCCGGCGGCGGCAAGTGGGAGGCGAACCAGATGCGGGCCATCCTGGTTGTCGCCGCCGGGACCCTCTGACCAGCCGGCGCACGACCTACCGAGAGAGCTGCACGATTCCTGCACAGGATTCGGCGATTCACGGCGGACGTGAACTGAATCCCCAGGAACCCGGGTGCGCACCACGCGCCGACGCAGCCCAGGATGAACCAACCGAACTAGACCTGCCTGACTTCGGGTCATGTGCGAACCCCCACGCGAACTGCGCAGACGCGCGTAGCGTTTGTCGCAGATATTGTCAGCGTTTCACGCACATGGGTTCAGCGTTTCGTGGTAGCGTCGGAGTGTGATCGAGCGCCATCTGTTGAGTGTCGCTGAGGAATCGTTGCGCGGATTCCGGGTGACGGTGATCAACGGGCCGCGACAGTCAGGCAAGACGACCTTGGCGAAACAGTTGGTCACTGGTGTCGGCAGCTACTGGAGCCTCGACGATGAGTCTGTCCGTGCCGCTGCCCGATTGGACCCACACGGGTTCGTCGAGCAGGGCAGTTCGCCGATGGCGATCGATGAGGTGCAACGCGGTGGCAACGATGTGGTCCTGGCGGTCAAGTCGGTCGTCGATCGTCGCAATGACCGTGGCCAATTCGTTCTTGCAGGGTCGACTCGCTTCTTGTCTGTCCCTCAGTTGTCGGAGTCGCTGGCCGGTCGAGCGGAGATCTTGGATCTGTGGCCCTTTTCGCAAGGGGAGCTGGCGGGTGTTCGCGAGTCGTTCCTCGACACGTTGCTGACCGACCTCGATCAGCTTGCCCGCCGACGGTTCGAGCAGGTCGATCGGCCAAGGTTGTTCGGTCGGCTGGTGCGGGGTGGCTATCCGGAGCTCGTCGATGCTTCGCCGGCGCAAGCGGCACGTTGGTACCGGAACTATGTGCGAACCGTGGTCGAGCGCGACATCGTCGAAGCCTCGGCGATCACGCAAGCCGACGAGTTGCCGACGCTGCTGCGCCTCCTCGCGGCGAACACTTCGGGTGAAATGGTGACGGCCCGACTTGCCGACGACGCGCGGATGAGCGCTGACACAGTCTCTCGATATGTGGGGTTGCTGGAGCTCGTCGGGTTCGTGGTGCGCATCAGGGCGTGGACGCCGAGTCTGACGAGCCGTGAGAAGCGTCATCCGAAGGTTGTGATCACCGACACCGGACTTGCCTGCGGATTGTTGGGCCGCAACGTGGACGGCCTCGGGATGGCGACGAGTCCGCTGACAGGGCCGATGCTCGAGTCGTTCGTGACGATGGAGCTGGTCAAGCAACGGGGCTGGTCCGAGCGGCAGCCGATGATTCGTCACTGGCGTGACCGCAACGGTGCCGAGGTCGATCTGATCATCGAAGACGACAGCGGCAGCATCGGTGGCGTCGAGGTCAAGGCAGCATCCACTGTGTCGCCGAGGGACGTCAAGCACCTTCAAGATCTTCGCGACAAGCTCGGCGATCGGTTCACGGCCGGTGTGGTGCTCTACCTCGGCGACCGGGTGGTCCCGCTCGGTGAGCGAATCTGGGCCCTCCCCGTCTCGATGCTCTGGGCGGACTGATCGCGGCGACCGTCCACCGCGTCTTGATCCCGGTTCGGGTGTGGGCAACCTGCGGCTGCACCATTCCTGCACAGGATTCGGCGATACCTAGCGGTACTGGACGGATCAGACGGACGAAACGGGCGACGGCGGCGGACGGGAGCAGGCTCGACGGATTCGGTGACACCAGACGGACCAGAATGTGAAGTCTTAAACCCCCCTGACCTTCGGGTCATGTGGGTTCGAACCCCACCCCGGGCACATGGTTTGAGCTGGTCTGATAAGCCTGGGTAGTGACTCGGGTAGTGCCCGGGTCGCTGCGCGTGTCACATCCGTGTCACAACTCTGTGACACCCTCGATCTACGGTTGTGGGATGGCGAAAGGCTCGGTGCAGCGCAAGGGAACGGTGTGGTCGTTCGTCGTCGACCTCGGGCCCGATCCAGCGACCGGTCGTCGTCGCCAAGCTCGCCGTTCGGGATTCGCGACGAAGAAGGCTGCCGACGCCGCGTTGCGTTCATTGGCGACAGCTTCCGACGCGGGGACAGCCGTCGCTCGAAATCGCACGACAGTCTCCGGGTTCTTGGCCGAGTGGCTCGAGACGATGCGACCGCGAATCCGCGAGACGACATGGGTCAGTTATGAGATGGCGGCCAATCGCATTACTCGACAGATCGGTGCGGTCCCGTTGCAAGCGTTGACGCCATTGCAAATCGAGTCGTTGTACGCGACGTTGCTCGCGAGCGGTGGCGCCGGCGGGCGACGGTTGGCACCGAAGACAGTTCGCAACTGTCACATCGTTCTGCGACGTGCATTCGCCGATGCCGAGCGGCTCGGTCTCGTCGGCCGCAACCCAGCCGCTGCAGCTCGTGCCGTCGCCGCTCCGAGAGCAGAACAGCGGACCTGGTCGTCCGAAGAGATCCAGCGGTTCTTCGAAGCACTGGCGGGGGAGCGACTGTCGATGGCCTTCGTGCTGCTGGCGACGACAGGGATGCGTCGAGGCGAGGTGCTCGGCCTTCGATGGGAGGACGTGGACTTCGCAGGTCGAGCGTTGTCGATCGTCCAGACGTTGACGACCGTGCGCGGCGACAAACACATCGGCCCACCGAAGACCGGCAAAAGCCGCCGCCGAGTCGCGATTGACGCAGTCACGCTGGATGCCCTGAAGGCCCATCGCAAGCGGCAACGCGTCGAGCGGATCGCTGCGGCTGACGTTTGGTCGAATGAGGGCGACCTCGTCTTCACCGAAGAGCTCGGCGAGCCGGTCCACCCGAATCGTCTATCGCAGTCGTTTGACCGAATCGTGAGGGCCGCAGAGCTCCCGAGGATCCGCCTACACGACCTCCGCCACAGCTACGCAACCCTCGCTCTGAAGGCCGGTGTGCACCCCAAGATCGTCTCTGAGCGCCTCGGCCACTCGACCATCGCAATCACCCTCGATCTCTACTCCCACGTCGCCCAGGGCCTCGACGCCGACGCCGCCGAACTCATCGCCTCCCGCATCTACGGCAGCTCGAAGTAGACGGTTTGGGGGTCTATGTATGGACACTGTTTTCTTTGACGCTTCAGTTCTCTTCAAATCCGCCGTCACGCGGTTTCTACTTGGAGCGGCCCAAGCTGGCGACTATCGAGCCGTCTGGTCACAAGCCGTCGTCGATGAAGCCCGGAGGAGCCTTCTCGAGAAGGACAGGCCAGGAGCTCTCGCGGCCCTGGAACAAAACATCAACCTGGTTCGAGATCCGCTCGTCCCACCAGCCTTGGTCGAACTCGAGGCGATGCTGACGCGAACTCACACGAAAGATCGGCATGTCCTGGCGGCGGCGAGTGGTGCAACGATTCTCGTCACCGACAATCCCAAAGACTTCGATGTCAATGAGGCTCGCCGACTCGGCATCACCGTGCTCACTTCCGATCAGTTCGCAACCTCGATCGCTCTCCGCAACCCGCACGCCTTGATTCGGGCGGTGCAGCGCGTGCCGACGGATCGCTTCGAGCAATATGTGCACATTCTGAGTGACGAACTGCCGGAAGCGATGCGCATCATCGCTCCGATGCTCCTCCAGTGACGAGCCTCACTCCTCGTCGATGAACTCCCACGTCAGTCCCTCACGACGCCGAATGTCGTCAGAGCGCCGATATGCCAGGAGATCCCCGAGACGAACTCGTCGCTTGCTTCCAACCTTGCTGGACGGGATGTCGCCTCGGTCAAGCAGCGTGGTCAGCCAGGGACGAGACACACCGAGCAGATCGGACGCGACCTCGGTTCCCAGGGGGAGTCCCGCCGGCGCCGACGTTACGTCCCGACCTTCGCTGATGTCTTCGAGCAACTCCACGAGCGAATTGGCAAGCTCCGCGGGAACAGTGATCGTGCGATCCTCGATGGAGAGAGTGGCAGAGCCGTCGGTACCCATTGCGGACATCAACGCATCGGCCAACTCCGCGGCAGCGGCCGGCGCCGACTTCACCTTCCGGGCGGACTTCGTTCCCATGACTGCAGTCAACCACGTGGTGCGATTAAACGCAACTCCTGGCGGTCGTAGTGGAATACAGTTTGGGTGTGGATTCCTTGGGCGAGGAATGGGACGTCGTCCTCGACCGGCTCAGGTCCGACGGCTTCTCGCCGATTGAGATGATCAAGATCACACGTGCCGTGGGAGGGGTCAGCCTGGCACAGGCCAAGGAGATCGTGCATCACAGCGTCGCCTGGTCTGACGCCCGCGACGACTTCGACGAGTTGCACGACACCGTCGAGGAAGCGGCGGGCCGCCTGTAGCCGGTCACCGGGCATCGTCCTCGTTCTCGTTTCGGTCCGGTGAGCGCGCCTCGTCGCGATCATGACCGAGCATTGCCAAGAAGGGGTCTACGAGCACCACCACGCGTCGACCGAAGCGGCAAGTCGGGAGCTCGCCGCGTGCCGCGCACAGGTAAGCCGACGTTCGCGAAATCCCAACGATCTCCGCCGCCTCCTCGACTGTCATCGTCATCCGTCTTGTCATCGAGTTGCTCCTCTCGATCGATCCGCTTGCCAACCTCACCTACACATGCCTCCCGAATCGCGATTTCGTGACGCGCGAATCTGAACCTTCTGGACATCTGCACCAATGGTTTGTGCCAGTCCTGGACCTCGATGGCCCGCCCGCTCGTACGATGCCAGTGTGACTCAATCAGAGCGCTTTGAATTTCGGCGATTTCTGTCGAACCGTGCTCAGCCGGTCGAGCGACCTTCGTCCGAGTCGCGGAGGCTGGCGACTGTCGCGGGCGCAGCGGTGGCGCTTGTTGCCGGCGTGGTGTGGCTGCTGTCGTTCCTGACCCCGTCGGTCGGTGGCTGGTGGCGCTGGGTCTTCGTGCCCGGTCTTGTATTGCTGTTTCCCGTGTGGTGGCTCACAGTTCGTGATGTCAGGTGGGAGCAAGTTGGGTCGGGACCGCGACGCGGTCGACTGCCATTGCCGCTCACGGGATGGCGGATGCCCGTTGGAGTCGTGCTGTTCGTCGTCGTGATGGCGACCTTCCTCGTAACAACCTTCGCTAGCGATGTCTCCGGCGCGCCCCTGGAGCGAAACGGGAGGTACTTCCTCACGTCGGGCGGTGACGAGAGAGAGGTAACGAAGGATGAATGGATACGCTCCCGAACAGAGGATTCGCGGAAGTTCTCTGGACACCTGATGGCGTTCGGCGCCCTCGCCGCGCTCTACCTCTCTCAGCCCTCCAAACGAATGGCTCGTGAAGGCTGAGTGAACCCGAGAGCCGATCGACGCGGTCGTCGGCTGTGTTGACGCTGCGCGTCTTCGTGTCACATCCGGTGTCACGGGACTGGCCGAAATGGCCACGACGAGCCGGTACTCGACGGACGATCGGGTAGCAATCCGGGCAGCTCAACGGGACTGGGCGACATTGAGCGGCACAGCCCAGCACGAATCGACCGAACTTAAACCCCCCTGACCTTCGGGTCATGTGGGTTCGAACCCCACCCCGGGCACTGCTCTTAGCTGGGCTGATAGCGCGGGTCCGTGTCACAACTCTGTGACACCCTCGATCTACGGTTGTGGGATGGCGAAGGGGTCGGTGCAGCGCAAGGGAACGGTGTGGTCGTTCGTCGTCGACCTCGGGCCGGATCCGCGAGCGGCCGTCGTCGACAAGCTCGCCGTTCAGGGTTCGCCACGAAGAAGGCAGCCGAAGCAGCGCTGCGCACGCTTGCCACCGCATCGGATGCAGGGAGAGCGGTTCGCGATCGCACCACTGTGTCGGGTTCTTGACCGAGTGGCTCGAGACGATGCGACCGCGCCTCCGCGAGACGACCTGGGTCAGCTACGAGATGGCTGCCAATCGCATCGCTCGGCAGATCGGTGCGGTTTCGTTGCAGGCGTTGACTCCATTGCAGGTCGAGTCTCTCTACGCGACGTTGCTCGCGAGCGGTGGTGCCGGCGGGCGACCGCTGGCACCGAAGATGGTTCGTAACTGTCACATCGTCCTACGTCGTGCATTGGCCGACGCCGAACGGTTCGGCCTTGTCAGCCGCAACCCGGCCGCGGCGGCTCGTGCTGTCGCGGCTCCGAGAGCCGAGCAGCGGACCTGGTCGTCCGAGGAGATCCAGCGTTTCTTCGAGGCGCTGGCGGGGGAGCGGCTGTCGATGGCGTTCGTTCTTCTTTCGACCACGGGCATGCGTCGAGGCGAGGTGCTCGGCCTTCGATGGGAGGACGTGGACTTCGCAGGTCGAGCGTTGTCGATCGTGCAGACGTTGACGACCGTGCGCGGCGACAAGCACATCGGCCCACCCAAAACCGGCAAGAGCCGACGCACAGTGTCGATAGACGGCGTGACACTCGACGCGCTGAAGACCCATCGCAAGCGACAGCGTGTGGAGCGGATCGCGGCAGCCGACGTTTGGCCGAACGAGGGCGATCTCGTCTTCACCGCCGAGTTCGGCGATCCGGTTCACCCGAACCGGTTCTCGCAGTCGTTCGACCGAATCGTCCGCGACGCAGAGCTCCCGAGGATCCGTCTGCACGACCTCCGCCACAGCTACGCGACGCTCGCCCTGAAGGCCGGAGAGCGCCCCAAGATCGTCTCTGAGCGCCTCGGACATTCGACCTTCGCGGATCACCCTTGATCTCTACTCCCACGTCGCTCAGGGCCTCGACGCCGACGCCGCCGAACTCATCGCCTCCCGTATCTACGGAAGCTCGAAGTAGACGGTTTGGGGTCAATGCATGTGCATTGTTTTCTTTGACGCTTCAGTTCTCTTCAAATCCGCCGTCACGCGGTTTCTCCTTGGCGCGGCCCAAGCCGGCGACTATCGAGCCGCCTGGTCACAAGCCGTTGTGGATGAAGCGCGAAGGAGTCTCATCGAGAAGGACGGGCCTAGAGCTCTCGCGGCGTTCGAACAGAGTCTCAACCTGGTGCGAGATCCGCTCGTTCCACCAGCGTCGGTCGAACTCGAGGCGACGCTGACGCGAACTCACGCGAAGGATCGCCATGTCCTTGCGGCGGCAAGTGGTGCAAGACCCTACGATCCCAGCAACCAATAACCAGCCAGACCAGTCATACCAAGTTCATGGCAGACCCCGGGGGGCTCATTCGGACACCTCGTGGCTCGGCCGGCTCTGAGAAGGGTTGTAGAACTCGTGCACGCACCGCGAAGAATGCCGGACAATCGGGTACCCGTCTACTACAAGGGTGGCGACGGTATCGACAGATTTCGGGTGGAACCTGGAGGCTTCCACGGGCCGGAGGACTGGGTCGGCTCGTTGACGCGGTTGCCAAAGTCGATACTGGGTGCCGATGTTTCTCCTGACACTGGTGTGTCCATGACGGTCGAGTCCGAAAGCCTCCGCGACCTCGTCGATCGCGACCCCCACGGCTGGCTGGGCCGGAACCTGTTCGAGCGGTTTGGAGGCGAGAGTGGGCTGCTGGTCAAGATCCTCGATGCCGGTGAGCGCCTCCCCGTGCATTGCCACCCCACTCGGTCCTTCGCGGCGAGAAACCTCGGGAGTGTCTTCGGTAAGACCGAAGGCTGGATCATCATGGACGCAACTCCTGGTGCCAAGGTTTGGCTCGGCCTGCGGGAGGACATCGATCGCGCAACGCTTCGGCGCTGGATCGAGGGTCACGACGTAGCCGCCATGCTCTCGGCAATGAATGAATTCGAGGTCGAGCGTGGCCACGTCTACTTCGTCAAGGCGGGACTTCCACACTCGATCGGCCCGGGCGTCACTTTGACAGAACTCCAAGAGCCGACGTCGTTCTCGGTGCTCGCCGAGTTCGAGAACTTCGGGGTCACCGAAGATCAAGCAACTCTTGGTCTGGGCTGGGAGGTCGCGCTCTCGTGCTTCGATCTCGGTGGATATCGGGGTGACCGGATCTCCGAGCTTGTTCCAGCTCGGGTGGCATCGTCGCGTCAAAGTGGCGGAACGGTATTCGACCTCTTCCCACCTGCGGCGCGCACGTTCTTCTCCGCTCGCCTCGTGAGATGTTCGGACCGTGTCGAACTCGACCAGCCGAGCTTCGCAGTTCTCGTCGTCACACAGGGTTCCGGTCAACTCGGTTGGGATGGAGGTTCGGAACCCGTGCAACGAGGGGAGACGTGGGTTGTACCTTTCGGTGCTGGACCGTTGAGTTTCACAGGCACCGTCGAAGCCTTGGTGTGCCTGCCTCCGGAGGGATGAAGATCGCCTCCTTGGAGGGAGGCGACAGCTGCTTGAGCCCCTCTTCAAAGCGTCGGCGCTCGCCGCCGCCGGTGGACCCGATCAAATGCCTCGACCACCACGAGATTGACCGAGTGGCTCATACATTATAGAATCCAAGCGGTTCCAGCTGGCGTGCGCTGCTGTCCAAAGGAGCAGGATGTCGGTGACCACGGGCCGAGTTACTTCGGAGCGATACACGAAGAGCATTGAGGCGCACGCTCGACGATCACGGGTGATCGCTGGTGGCGTGAACTCCAACGTCCGCCTGGCGAGTCGTCCGGTGCCACTCACGTTCACCCGCGCGGCCGGCGCCCTCATGTGGGACGTCGACGGAAACGACTACATCGACTACGCGGGCGGGATGGGACCGATGATCCTCGGGCACAATCACCCGCGTGTCCTCGCAGCGGTCCGGCAGGCGCTGGAGATGGGCCAGTGTTTCGCCGGTCAGAACGAGTTCGAGGCCGAGTTCGGAGAACGCCTCGTCGATGCCGTGCCATGGATCGAGAGCATCCGCATCGGACTCGCTGGGTCCGATGTCGACTTGCTAGCAGTGCGGATCGCGCGCGCAGTCACGGGTCGCGCGCGTGTGCTCCGATTCGTCGGCCACTACCACGGATGGCTCGATCCGCTTCTGGTGGGCTCCGGACCGATCCCCGAACCCTTCGGCCACCCGCCGGTCGACGCGGGGCAGTCACTCGCCGCATCGGACGACGTCATCATCTGCGAGTGGAACGACCTCGCGCTCGTCGAAGACGTCCTGAGGACCGAACAGATCGCCTGCGTGATCATGGAGCCGATCATGTGTAACACAGGCGTGATCCCGCCCGCACCCGGCTACCTCGAGGGAGTTCGGGATCTCTGTCACCGGCACGGCGCGCTCCTCGTCATCGACGAGGTGATCACGGGCTTCAGGCTCGGCTTGACGGGTGCCCAAGGGTTCTTGGGAATCCACGGCGACATCACGCTGTACGCGAAGGCCGTGGCTTCTGGCTACCCGATGGCCGTGTTGGGAACCACGCAAGACCTGCTCGCCGCCGTAGGCCGGGGTGAGGTGAACCACTCCGGCACCTATAACTCGGGCACCCTCTCCGTTGCAGCGGGCGTCGAGACGCTGCGGATCCTCACCGAGACGAATCCGTACGCCGAGTTGCAGCAGCGCACCAAACGCCTCGTGGACGAGCTCCGATCGATGGGCGCGGACAAGGGTCTCGCCATCGACTGGGTCGGGGGCTCACTCTTCCAGTTCCGCTTCGGCACGTCGGACACGATTCGTTCGCGGGCAGAGTTCGCACAGCATTCCGACCACGCCCTGCTCCTGCGCTTCATGGACGCCTTACAGGATCTCGGTGTGCGGCCGACGAGCCGTGGGCTGTGTTTCGTCTCGACCGCCCACGACGACGCCGTCATCGACCTGACGCTCGAGCGCACCGACGCGGCCCTGGCGATGATCTGACCAGGGCATCGGTCTCTGCCGCATCGCGCTGCTGAAAGCCCCAACATGTCAATGGCTTTCGCGGGTCACCTCGGAACCCGATGAACCAACCAGGAAATCGAGGTCGCATCCTTGGTCGGCTTGCAACACGTGGTCGACGTAGAGGCGGGACCATCCGCGGGTGGCGATCGGTGGCTCCGGTCGCCAGGCACGGCGGCGCTGTTCGACTTCGTCATCCGTAACGTGCAGCGTCAGCGTCCGCCCAGGCACGTCGAGGGTGATGACGTCCCCGGTTCGTACGTGTGCCAACGGCCCGCCCACGGCCGACTCGGGAGCCACGTGAAGCACGGTCGTGCCGAAGGCGGTCCCACTCATACGCGCATCGCTGATGCGAACCATGTCTCGCACCCCGGCCCGTAGGAGTTTCGTGGGGAGCGGCATGTTCCCCACCTCGGGCATACCGGGGTAACCGCGCGGACCGCAGCCACGCAGGACGAGCACGGTGTCGGGTGTCACCTCGAGCGCTGGATCGTCGATCCGCGCCTTGAAGTCCTCGATCGAGTGGAACACGAGCGCCGGCCCGGTGTGCACCAGCAGCTCCGAGGAAGCCGCCGACGGCTTCACCACGGCCCCTTGTGGGCACAGGTTGCCTCGGAGCACTGCGATGCCCGCTTCGGCGACCAGTGGATCGTGTAGCGGGCGGATCATGCTCTCGTCGCTGCTCTTGCAGCCATGCCACGAGGCGCGCAATGGGCCACCCGACACGGTCAGGACCTCGCCGTTCAACACCGACTCGAGTTCCGACATGACGGCTGGAATTCCTCCGGCCTCGAAGAAGTCGTCCATCAGGCGTGAACCGGCAGGCATGATGTCGACGAGCAACGGCAAGCGTGAACCGATGCGGTCGAAGTCGTCGAGCGTGAGCGGCACTCCGACCCGGCCCGCGATCGCGAGCAGGTGGATGACGGCGTTGGTTGATCCACCAACGGCCGACAACACGCGTATGGCGTTCTCGAACGCCGGCATGGTCAGGACCTTGCTCGGCCGAAGGTCTTCGCGAACCAAGTCGACCACGCGACGTCCGGTGAGGTGAGCGAGCCGCCGCCGGCGAGTGTCGGGAGCGGGTATGGCAGCACTCTGTGGCAGCGTCATTCCGAGGGCCTCCGCCATCGATGCCATCGTCGACGCCGTTCCCATCGGGTTGCAGTGGCCCGCGCTGCGCGTCATGGAGGACTCGGTCGCCACGAAGTCCTCGGCGCTCATGCGGCCGGCGCGCACCTCCTCGCTCATTCGCCACATGTCTGTCGCCGAGCCGAGGGGTCGGCCGTCATGACGTCCGGTCAGCATGGGCCCGCCGGTCAGCATGATCGCCGGCAGATCCACCGAAGCGGCACCCATGAGCATGGCCGGGGTCGTCTTGTCGCACCCCGAGAGCAACACAACGCCGTCCAGCGGATTACAGCGCAGCGACTCCTCGACGTCCATCGCCATCAGGTTGCGCAACAACATGGCGGTGGGCTGGATCTGGGTCTCGCCGAGCGACATCACCGGAAATTCGAGCGGAACCCCGCCCGCTTCCCAGACGCCGCGCTTGACGTGCTCCGCCAAGTCGTCCAGGTGTTGGTTGCACGGGGTGAGATCAGATGCCGAATTGCAGATTCCGATCATGGGCTTGCCGGAGAAGACGTCGTCGGGGAGGCCCCGCTTCATCCAACTGCGGTGGATGTAATTGTCCCTCGACGAGCCGTCGTACCAACGTGCGGTCCGCAAGGTGACCGGCGTACCCTCTGGCTCGTTCACGATCGCCAGTCTTCCATCGGGTCCAGTGGAAACATCGGACGCGGGATGCGCGACCACGGCAGGGATTCCACGTCCGACTGCGTCGGGCCAGGGGTCGCCACTCGGACGAACGTCGTCGTGATGTCCCTCATGTACTGGAAGTTCGAGGCCGTCTTCATCACGATCATCTTGTACTCGGACGGTTCGACACCCATGTGGCGGTACACGCCCGGGTGGATCCCACCGACGCCGGAGTGCTCCGTGACGAGCACGGTGACGTTGTCGATTTTCAGGATCGTCGTCTTCCCCATGTCGACCGACCCTTGTGGGAGCCCGTCCAGCACGACCTTGCCGTCGCGTGCCGTGCACACCGTGCCCGTGACTCGCAACGGCGAGTAGAACGAGTTCGCCCAACCACCGAGGTTGAGCGTGACGGAATCACCGGTGCGACATCCGGCGAGTCGGCGTGCTGCTACGGGATCGGCGATCGGCACCAGCACTGGGTGTCGCGGCGGGTTCTGCAGGAGCGCACCGAGGATCACGGTGCTGTCTCCGGTCGAACCACCGAGCACCGAGTCGCCGGTATCGCTCAACAGCACGACGCCGTGACGCGGGTCGTCGGCGTATCGGATCGCAGCGTCCGTGGCGAGATTCTCCTGCTCCATGAAGCGGTTCCTCATGCTCCATGCATGATCGGCGAGTTCGTCGGCGAGCACTTCGGCGGCTTCCTGGTCGTCATCGGTCACCACCACCACCGACCATCCGGCTTCCTCGACGTCGAGCCACGGCTGCATGGGAAACAGTGACACGGTGAGGGCACAACCGTTCGCCTCGATGCCGCGAGCACGGTCGAACCACTCCTTCATCGGTCCGCGAGCCGTCAGGTACTGCTCTTGGTGCGTGATCATGGGGATCTTTCGCCATGCCGTCGTCGGACGAACTTCGCCGGCGAAGTGACGCAACGCGAGGCGCGTCAGGTCGCGCGCCGTCTCGAACGGATCGTGCGGTTGGGTGCGAAAAGCCATGAGATAGTCGGAGTGACGCATCATTTCGTTCGTCACGTTGGCGTGGTGATCGAGCATCAGCGCAAGTGGGACCGTCGGGCCGACCATCTCGCGGATCGTCGCCAAGATGTGTCCCTCGACGTCGTCGACTCCCGCGGCCGATGCCGCACCGTGGAGAAAGACCACCAATCCGTCAACCGGTAACGACTCCCGCAACCGTCGGCCGACCCTTCGACACAGCTCATCGAGGGTCTCGCGGCTCAGCCGCCCGCCCGATTGCGCATCCGCGCGCAACACGGGGATCGTACGAACGTCCGTGCCACTCGCGGCGACGGCATCGCGGTAGCCGGCGATCGGACCGTTGGAATCGACTCTGGTGAGCATCGCGTCACCTTCGAGCAGCGCAACGTTCTCAAAGTCCGCGAGCGTTGTCGGTACCGGGTTGAACGTGTCCGTCTCATGCATCACGTGAATCAGCGCGATGCGCACGGTATCGGTCACTGGTTGCCTCCTGGCATCTCAGTAGTGGATCCAGCCACCATCGACATTGATCACCTGTCCTGTGACGAAACTGCTCTCGTCCGAGGCCAGGAACAGGAATGCTCCCGTCAGGTCATCCGCGAATCCGCGTCGGGGAATGCACTGGCGTTGTGCGGAGAGAACCTTCAGCTCCTCCTCGTCGAAGCCCAACTCGATCTCTTGTTCTGTGCGAATCGCACCGGGCATCACCGCATTCACACGGATCCCGTCCGTACCCACCTCGCGCGCCAGGGCTCGCGTGAAGCCGATGAGTCCAGCTTTCGACGAGACGTAGTCGAGCAGACCGGGCATGCCGAGCTCGACCGTGACACTGGTCACCGCGATGATGCTGCCGCGTCCCTTGCGCAGCATTCCGTCGTAGCACGCCTGGGCGCACACGAACGCCCCGCGGAGGTTCACCGCGTGGGTGTGATCCCACTGCTCCACCGAGATCTGGTGCCAGGGAAGCCGGTTCGAGAAGGCAGCGTTCGCCACGAGTACGTCGATGTCACCGAACTCCTGCCGGGTCGCATCGACCACCTGATCGATCTGCTGGCGCGAGGTGACGTCGGCGGACAGTCTGATCGCGTCCCCTCCTGCGTCCGCGATGGACTGCACCACCTCGTCGGCGAGGGACTCCATCTGCGCGTCGGGGTACGAGCTGACGACGACGCTCGCGCCTTCCCGGGCGAACACCCTGGCCACAGCAGCACCGATGCCCCACGACGCCCCGGTGATGAGGGCGACACGACCATCGAGTCGCCGCCCCTCGGTCGGGTGCGACGAATCGGTCACCAGACGCTCCAACCACCATCGACGACGAGGTTCGTGCCGTGCACGAACGACGAGCCTTCCGACGCCAGGAAGACCACCGAGGTCACATAGTCCTCCGGCTGACTGTTCCGCCCGACCGGCGTCTGGTCCGCCAGGTGCTGCCAGAGCGCGGGTTCGCCGTCCGGCGTTTCCATCCAGGTGATCATGCCCGGGCTCAAGGTGTTGATGGTGACCCCAGTGCCACCAATCTGACACGCCAGGTAGTTCGTGAGTCCGATGAGACCGTGTTTCGCAGCCGTGTACGCCCCGGCTCCGGCGTTCTTTCCCGTGTTGTTCGGGTTCTGACCGATCGAGCCGTAGATCGACGAGATGTTGATGATGCGTCCCCAGCCTCTCTCGGCCATCTTGGGGATCAACAGTCGACAGAGGCGCTCGGCCGCGATCACGTTGATCTCGTACGTGTTCCGCCACTCCTGCGTCGTCTGTTCGGTCCACGGCTTGGAGTGCGGATCCCCGCCGGCATTGTTCACCACGATGTCGATGTGCTCGGAGATCGTGTCGAGTTCCTCGTACACCTCGTTGGTCGTGAGATCACCCACGATGTAGCGATGGGGGGAACCCAGCGTCGAGAAGGTCTCGCGCAAGGCCGCCTCGCTTCGCGCCAGCCCGATCACCGTGGCCCCGTGATTCGCAAGACCGTGGACGAGCCCACGCCCGAGGCCATACCCCCCGCCCGTTACCAACGCGGTATGACCGGTGAGGTCGAACAGCTTGCTCGCGTCTGTCATAACCATGCCCTTCCTCGTCATTGGTCGCACGGGATCGCGAGACCGTTTGCCGGGGGTCACGAAGTGTCACTTGCGCTCGCTTCACGACTTGTGGTACGAATGCTATACGATTGATCAGTGCTTGAACATTTCTAAGGGGGAGTAGAATGACGGCAATCCGAACGACCCGTACGTCGGGTCGGCGCCGACTCGCTCTCGTGGTGGCCACGGCTCTCGTGGTCGCCGCGTGCGGCAGCGATGACGCCGGAACCGGCGCCGACACGGCTGCGGCAAACGACACGGCTGCGGCAAACGACACCGTAGCGCCCGACGACACCGCCACAGCGGACACGGCCGCGGCGACCGACGGGTCGAAGTCCACGACGCTGATCGCGACGCTTCCCCAGGAGCCCGCGAGCTGGAACTACTGGGAGGTCGGTGCCAACGCGCTGCGCGTACCGACGTTCTATAACGTTCAGGAGACGCTCGTCGAGGTCAAGCCCGACGGCAGCATGGTCCCGATGCTCGCCGAAAAGTGGTCGATCAGCGACGATGGCCTGACGTACACCTTCACGATCCGCGCCGCCAAGTTCCATGACGGGTCCGATCTCGACTCGGCCGACGTCGTGTACTCGATGAAGAAGAACGCCGAGTCGCCGCTCAGCAAGCTGAGCGCGCCACATGTCAACGTGACGAGCGTCGAGGCAGTGGACGCCAAAACCGTTGAGATCGTGGTGAGTCAGCCGAGTGCGTCGTTCTTGAAGGAGCTCGGGAACTCCGCCGGCTACGTCGTTCCCGAGAACTTCCTCGAGGACAACGACGCCAACAGCGTGATGATCGGCACCGGTCCGTTCGTGTTCAGCGACTACAAGCCTGACACGAGCCTCACGTTGACTCGTTTCGAGGACTACTGGGGCGAGAAGCCGTACTTCGAGGTCATCGACTGGCGCTTCGTCGACGACGAGACGGCAGCCCTCAATGGTCTGCTCGCCGGTGAGTACGACTTCGTCACGGCGGTGCTCGCCGAGGGCATCGAACGCGTCGCCACGTTCTCCGCGGATGCGAACTTCAAGGTGCTCTTCGAGAGCGCCGGTGAGGTCTCGTACATGTGGCTCAACGTCAACGAGAAGCCGTTCCAGGACATCCGTGTCCGCCAGGCGATCGCCCACGCGATCAACCGCGAAGAAGCGATCGCCGTCTACGACGGCTACGCCGACCCGACCTGCCTGATGGTCGTGCCTTACGCAGAGCCCTACAACAGCGACTACTGCCCGTACCCGTACGACCCGGAGAAGGCCAAGGCGCTGCTGGCGGAAGCCGGCTACGAGACTCTCGAGGTCGACTACCCGTTCGCCAATGTGGCGTCGCACCCATTCACGATGGAAGTTCTGACACAGCAGCTTGGAGCAGTCGGCATCAAGGTCAACAGCCGTAGCCAGGAACTCACCACGTGGCTGGACACGACATGGGCGCAGGGCGACTATTGGATGAGCGAGATCCGTGACTCGGCCAACATCCTCCAGTACGGCTGCAAGGGTGGCCGCGAGCCGTTGGGCAAGAGCTCCGAGCTGTGCATCCCGGAGTTCGAGGACAAGTTGGCCGTGGCAGACGCCAACACGGACAATGAAGCGTACCTCGCCGCCATGTCCGACCTGGTGAAGACCTTCGCCGATCTGGCGTGGGTCACGGTCATCGCCGCACCGAGGGTGCCACAGCTCATGCGTGGCGATCTCGAGGGGATCCAGGAGGTTCGAATCAACAACGCCGTCGACGTTCGCTCGGCGCGTTGGTCGGAGTAATGACACAGCGTGAGGCGCGATCCCCCACTCGCGCCGTCATGCGCAGCTAGCCCCTCTGTTGTGGTGATTGGGATTCCTAGCGCTGGACCACCAGGTGTATCGACGGTCGTCCGGCGGCTTCACGCCGCCAGACGGCCGTTGACGTTTTGAATGCAACGATGTTCTGAATGCAACGATGTAGGGGAGACTCATGATCCGCCACGCACTCCGCTCATTGTTCACGTTGGCGTTTGCAGCGCTCGTGGGGTCGATCGCTGTGTTCGTGCTCGTCAACATGCTCGGTGGCGACATCGTGACGGTGCTGCTCGGTCGTGAGGCCGCTCCGGGCGACGTGGAGTTCATGCGCGAGGAGCTCGGTCTGGACCGGCCGTTGGTCGTTCAGTATCTGGACTGGCTCCGGGGAGTCGTAACGGGCGACCTCGGCACCTCTTACGGCATGGGGTACGACATCTTCGATGAGATCGTGCGCCGTATGGGCCCGACGCTCATGCTGACGATCGGCGGGCTGCTCATCTCCGTTCCCCTCTCGTTGGCGCTCGGCACCTACTCGGCGATCAACGCCAAGAAGGTCCGCGGTGGAGTCGTCGACGTCTTCGCTCAAGTCGGCACCTCGATCCCTGCGTTTTGGGCCGGTCTGTTGTTGGTTCTCGTGTTCGCAGTGCGTCTGGGATGGCTGCCGACGGGTGGATACGTGCCCTTCACCGAGGACCCCATCGGCTCGATTCGCTCGGTGATCTTGCCCGTTATGGCGCTGAGCCTGGGCGTCACGTCGGTGTTCACGCGGTACGTCCGCACAGCGATGATCGATGTGATGAACGAGGACTTGATCCGGTCGGCGATGGCGCGGGGTCGTACCCGGCGTGGTGCCGCGCTCGTCCACGGGGTGCGCAACGCGTCGATCCCGTTGGTCACCGTGGCAGCTCTGCAGTTCGGTCAGTTGATCGCCGGCGCGGTGGTCGTGGAGAACGTGTTCGTGCTCCCGGGCATCGGTCGTCTGATCGTCACGGCGACGCTCGGTCGCGAGGTCGTCGTGGTGCAGTCCCTGGCACTCGTGATCATGTTGATCATCCTGATCCTCAACTTCTTGGTCGACATCGCCTATGGCTTCCTCGACCCGCGAATCCGAGACAAAGAGGCCGCCGGTGCCTGAAACACAGCCGATCGACGCCGACGCCGGGATACCGTCCACGCCAGCCGACCGGCGATCGCTGGGATGGCGCCTACGTCGCTGGCCAATCACGCTCTACCTCGGTG
The DNA here is from genome assembly GCA_031408175.1 of Ilumatobacteraceae bacterium. Classification (GTDB taxonomy): domain Bacteria; phylum Actinomycetota; class Acidimicrobiia; order Acidimicrobiales; family Ilumatobacteraceae; genus JAENVT01. The sequence continues at coordinate 40,125 of JANOJI010000001.1, read as the reverse complement.
GAACGCTGGTGTCGCTGTTCGTACTCGTGGCTCTGGTGTCGTTCGTGTGGACCCCGTACCCGCCGAATCAGCTGAACCTGACGAACCGTCTGGCGAGCCCGGGTACCCGGGGATTCCCGTTGGGCACCGATCGAGCCGGACGCGACGTCGTCACCGAGCTCATGCTCGGGGCTCGGAACTCCCTGTATGTGAGCGTCGTTTCGACGGTCGTCGCGATGTTCCTCGGCTCCACGATCGGGCTCGCGATCGCCGGCTCGCACCGCGTCCTGCAGGGTCCGTTGACGCGCCTCGTCGACGCCGGGCTCGCGTTCCCGGGCATCCTGACCGCCCTCGTCCTCGGCGCCAAGTTGGGGGCCGGCAACACCACCGCGACCCTCGCGATCATCACGTGGCAGGTGCCAGTCGCGGCTCGTGTCACGATCGGTCCGGCGCGCCAAGTGCTCGCCCTCGACTTCGTCGAGGCGGCCTACGGGTACGGGCGACGCAAGTCGTACGTGCTGCTGCGGCACGTGCTCCCCAACATCAGCTCCCTCCTGATCGTGCTCGGCTCCGTCATGTTCGCGGCCGCGATTCTCATCGAAGCGGCACTCGCGTTCCTCGGCGTCGGCGTGCAGCCACCGACCTCCTCATGGGGACGGTTCCTCAACGAGACGCAGTCACTGCTCGAAGCGGCTCCGTACCTCATGTTCTTCCCGGGGCTGGCCATCGTCCTCACAGCGCTCGGGTTCAACCTGCTCGGTGACGGCCTGCGGACCGTGCTCGATCCACAGCAAGCGCGAAGTGGGCTCTCCTGATGCTCGAGCTCGACGATGTACGGGTGCGGATCGACGGACACGAGATCATCCACATCGACCGGCTCGCGCTCGAGCCCGGCACCCGTCTCGGGCTCGTCGGCGAATCCGGATCCGGCAAGACGATGACGGCGACGGCCATCGCCGGGCTGCTCCCCGACGTGGCCAGGGTCTCCGGCTCCGTCCGGTTCGCAGGTCGCGAGCTGCTCACGATGGACGACCGCCAGCTGTCCGAGATCCGGGGCCGGAAGATCGGATTCGTGTTCCAGGACCCGGCTCGCTCGCTGAACCCCATGATGCGGATCGGACGGCAGGTCTCCGAGGCCATCCGCCTGCACACAGGGCTCAAGAAGGCTGCCGTTGCCGACAAGGTCATCGAACTGCTCGAGCAGGTCCAGCTGCCCGACCCGCCGACACTGGTGCGTCGGTACCCGCACCAGCTCTCTGGCGGCCAGCAGCAACGAGTCATGATCGCGGCAGCGATCGCGGCCGACCCGGAACTGCTCATCGCCGACGAACCCACGACAGCCCTCGACGTCACCGTCCAGGAGGAGATCCTGCGGCTGCTCATCTCGTTGAGCGAGCAACGCAAGATGAGCGTCCTGTTCGTCAGCCACGATCTCGGGGTGATCCGCTTCGTGTGCGACCGCGTCGCGGTGATCTATGGCGGGCACATCGTCGAGACGGGTTGGGTCGAGGACGTGATCGCGAATCCGAAGCACCGGTACACCATCGCGTTGCTCGCGGCGAACCCGGGGATGCCGAAGGACGCCAACTTCTCGGCCTTCATCGGGCAGCGGTTGCAGACCATCCCGGGCTCGGTGCCCGCAGTCGGCAACTTCCCCACCGGCTGCCGGTTCCGGAATCGCTGCGCGCACGCGACTGAGGCCTGCACCGCCGCGCCCGAACCGGTGACGGTGGGCAGAGACCATCGGTACTCGTGTTGGAACCCCGCCGAGGAATGACCGTCATGTCACTCGTCGAAGTCAACGACATGTCGTTCCACTACCCCCGAGCACGTCTCGGCGCGAACAACGAAGGCTGGACGCTCAAGGACATCTCGCTCGACGTCCGGCCCCAGTCGACCCTCGGCGTCGTCGGTGAGTCGGGTTCGGGCAAGTCGACGCTCATCCGCGTCATGTGCGGTCTGCTGCGTCACCAACGCGGCACCGTGCGCTTCGACGGTCGCGACATCTCCGAGCTCACGGGTCGAGACGCCTTGGAGCTGCATCGTCGTAACCAGATCGTGTTCCAGAACCCGCGCCGGTCGTTGGATCCGAGGATGACCGTCCGACGGTCGTTGAGTGAGCCGATTCGGGCGTTGCAGGATCGCACTCCGGAAGAGGCCGAGCTCGTCACGTGGCTGGAGCGCGTGGGCCTCGGACGTGAGGTTCTCCCACGATTCCCACACCAGCTCTCGGGTGGACAGCTCCAGCGCATCGGGATCGCGCGATCGCTGTCCGTGAACCCGACGATCCTGTACGCCGACGAGCCGGTCAGCGCACTCGACGTCTCGGTCCAGGCGCAGGTCCTCAACCTCCTGATGGACCTCCGTGAGGAGCTCGGCCTCACCCTAGTGATGGTGTCACACGACCTCGGTGTGGTAAGCCGCATGTGCGCCGAGATCATCGTGATGCGCGACGGAATCATCGTCGAGTCGGGACGCACCGACGCATTGCTCGGCACGCCCGAGTCGGACTACACACGTGCGCTGCTCCATGCCGCGCGCGCTGCGAGTCTGGACCGAGAGGCTGACGGGTGACCACCACTTTGTCCCGATCGCACCAGGATCACTTCGAGCGGGAGGGGTATGTCGTCGTTCGTAGCGCGATCGACCCGGACCGCTGGATCGCGCCGATCCTGCGCGAGTACGAATCGGTGCTTGATCGTGTGGCGGAACACCTGCTCGTCGCAGGTCGGATCACCAGCCTCTACGACGACTTGCCGTTCGGCGAACAATTCGTGGAGATCTGCGCGGAGTCCAACGAGACCAACGCCCAGTTCTTCGACTTCTCGTTGCCGCAGGCCGGCATCCGGCACGACACCCCGATGTGGCACGGCCCGGCGGTGTTCGACATGCTGCGGTGTCCCGACCTGCTCGATCTGGTCGAAGGCTTCATCGGACCCGAGATCCACTCGAACCCGGTGCAACACGTGCGTATCAAGGCTCCGGAGTCTCGCGAGGCACGCGACCCCGTGACCGGCGCGTTGAAGATGGGAGCCACCAACTGGCACCAGGACAACGGGGTCGTGCTGCCGGAAGCCGACGACACGCAGATCCTGACGGTGTGGTTCCCGCTCAAGCACGTAGGGGTCGAGCACGGCTGCCTCCAGGTCGTACCCGGCTCGCACTGCCGAGGGCTGATGGCGCACTGTCCGGCCGGCCCGGGAGGCCTCCAAGTCCCCGAACACATCGGGCCGCGCGACGGGGCGACCCCGCTGCCGATGGATCCCGGCGACCTGCTGTTCATCCACAAGCTGACGCTGCACAACTCGCTCCCTAATCTGAGCGACGAGGTCCGGATCAGCTTCGACCTGCGGTACAACCCGATCGGGCAGCCCACCGGCCGCGACGCGTTCCCCGGCTTCGTTGCCCGGAGCCGTCAGGCTCCGGAGACGGAACTCCACGACGCTGAGGAGTGGGCGCAGATGTGGGTGGCGGCGCGCGAACAGCTCGGCGCCGCCGGGCGCGACCGGCAGTTCAACCGCTGGAGTTCGAACGCGCCCGCTTGCGCCTGAGACTGCCGCGTCAGACCGATGCTCGGGATCCGAACGGTGTGTAGCTCCGACCCGCGACGTCGAGTTCGATCGCGAACAGTGAACCGGCGTGCGGCTGTCGCTGTTGCGCCTCGGCATCGAGGTCGACTCGCGCCGTGGTGATGTAGAGGGTGCGTAGCCCGGCACCACCGAAGGCACAGCTCGTGATCCAGCCGCCGGGAACCGTCAACGTGCGATCGAGCCGCCCGTCGGGGTCGAATCGCTGAACCACGCCACCATCCCAGAGCGCGACCCATACTCCGCCCTCCGCGTCGACGGTGAGACCGTCGGGCATCGCCGCAAACGCCGCGAACTCCCGTGTTTCGGTCAGGTGCCCCTGCTGGTCGAGCAGGAGCACGTCGATTCGTCTCAGCAAGGAATCCGCGTGGTAGCACCGTCGACCATCCGGACTCCAGTCGATGCCGTTGGGCAGCGCCCGATCCGAGAGCACCTCGACGACCTCGCCCACATCGTCCACGCGGAACAGTCCGGCCTGACGGGCGCCGGACCGATCGACCGTTCCCACCCACAGACGGCCGTGCGGATCGCACCGCCCGTCGTTGGCCCGACCATCGCCGTCGGCGGGCAATGTCGCGATGACGGCTCCGAAATGCCCGCGTTCATCCATCTTCACCACCTCACGTCCGGCGACTGCGAGGAATCCACCGTCACGGCGGGGCACCACCACGCTTGTCGTTCGCTCGAGCGTCGTGCTCTCGTGGCGGCCATCAGCGCGAAGGCGATGGAACAGGCGCTGGTCGATGTCGAGCCATAGCAACGTGCCGGTATCCGCGTCCCATGTGACCCCCTCACCCAGGAACGAGCGGCAGTCGACCGCGACGTCCGGGACCGCCTCCCGTCTCATGAGACCTCGGAGTGCACTCTTCGCATGGCTGTCGCTCTCCCGTTCTGTTATATAGTTCGTTGAACCATAGTCCGCCGACACCCGGGTGGCCCCAAGGCGGTGCGACCTCACTTCACGACCCACGACACACTCCAGGAGGGGACCGCTTATGTTGATCAATGCGCCGGTGCTCATCAAGCCCCGCGAGCCGATGCAGATGACGGAACTCGAACTCGACGAACCTCGTTTCGGCGAGGTCCGGGTGAAGATGGTGGCGAGCGGCGTCTGCCACAGCTGCCTCCACGCCTACGACGGCTCGCATTCGGGTATTCCGATGCCCATCGTGCTGGGCGACGAGGGCTCGGGTGTGGTCGACGCTGTCGGAGCCGGCGTGACACAGCTGCAAACAGGCGACCACGTCGTCATTTCCTGGGCCCCCACATGCGGCGCCTGCAAGTACTGCAATCTCGGCTTCCCCGCGCTGTGCCTGAACACACCGGCAATCGGAAAGGCCAACGGTGACGTGACGCTCTTCCACCACGATGGTGAGGACGTACATCATTACGGACCTGCCACCTATGGGTCGTACATCGTGGTGCCAGAGTCAGCTGCGGTGAAGATCCGAAAGGACTTCCCGCTCGAGGTCGCGGCGCTGATCGGCTGTTCGGTGGCAACGGGGTTCGGATCGGCGGTCAACAGTGCCGGCCTGCGGGCCGGACAGAGCGTTGCCGTGTTCGGTTGCGGTGGGGTCGGCCTCAACGCGATCCAAGGTGCGGTGGCGACTGGCGCCTACCCGATCATCGGTGTCGACGTGCTCGACTCGAAGCTCGAACTCGCCAGGGCGTTCGGGGCGACGCACACGATCAACACCGTGCGTCAAGACCTCGAGGCAGAGATCCAGACGCTCACGGGCACAGGGGTCGATGCGACGATCATCGCTGTCGGCAACATCACGGCGCTCGAGCAGGGGCTCGCCATCCTTGCCAAGCAGGGCATCGAAGTGGTGCTCGGTCTTCCGGAGTCGGGGGCCAAGTTTCAGGTCGATCCGTGGCTGCTCATGGGCGGCGAGCGTCGCATCGTCGGTTCGCGCTACGGGACGGGCAATCCGCTGGTCGAGTTCCCGAAACTCGTCGAGCTGGCGATGGCCGGAAGGATCAAGATCGACGAGCTCGTCACCAAGCGGTACGATTTGGATGAAGCCGACGAGGCCTTTCGCTCGCTGGCCGCCGGCGAACAAGCTCGCGGCCTGATCGTCTTCTGATCGGTTCTTCTGTTCGGTCGTCGACCGGAGCAACGTCGGAAGGTTTGCACCATGAAGCTGGCATCTGTCCTCACCCCGCTGTCCGACGAGAACCTGACGCTGGCTGCACAGTGCGGTGTCGACCAGGTGATCGTGCGGTATCCGGGACCAGACCTCTCGGAGTTCGATCGCCTCCGAGGTCGTGTCCGATCGTTCGGGATGGAGATCGGGGCGGTCGAAGGCTACCTGCCGATCGATCGGATCAAGCTTGGTACCGACGACGGTTCCGACCTCGTGGCGATGAAGGCTCTCGTTCGCCATCTGGGCGATCTCGACATCCGGTTGGTCTGCTACAACTTCATGGCGGGAACCGACTGGATCCGTACGGCCGTCGATGCACCTGAGCGGGGCGGCGCAAAGACCACGGCCTTCCGCCTGGCGGACCTCGATCATGCCCGGATCCCGGGTCGTCCCGCCTTCTCTGCCGAACTCGAGCCAGGAGCCGAGCGCCCGGAGCTCTGGAAGAACCTGCAGCGCTTTCTCGACGAGATCATTCCAGTCGCCGAGCAATCCGGCGTGGTGATGGCGATGCACCCCGACGACCCGCCCCTTTCGCAACTGTTGGGCAACGATCGGATCATGCACGACGTCGCCGGGTTCGAACGGCTCGTCGACCTCGTCGAGTCACCTTGCAACAAGATCACGTTTTGTCAGGGCACCTTCTCCGAGATGGGGGTCGACATCCCGGCGACGATCCGGCGGCTCGGCCCGCACATCGCCTACGTGCACTTCCGCGACGTCATCGGCACCGCTGACGACTTCCGCGAGACGTGGCAGGACAACGGGCAGACCGATATGGCCGAGGCCATGCGCGCCTACCGGGACGTCGGGTTTGACGGCCCGATACGCCCCGACCACGTGCCCCAGATGCTCGGAGAGGACGACGGTGAGCCCGGCTACACGATGCTCGGTCGACTGTTCGCCTACGGCTACATCCGGGGCATGTTGCACGCCACCGAACGGCACTGCTGTTGAACCGGGCGCTGCACGTGTCGCCATCGCTGTCTCGAGTGCAGATGTTCAGCATCCCTGTTAGTTCGGCCTGACGGCGATCACGTCGATTTCGAACTTCAGAGCGCCGGACAGGCAGCTGGTAATCGTCGACCGTGCCGGATACGGGCGGGAAAAGTATTCGCGGTAGAGTTGGTTGTAGAGCGGCAGGTCGGTGGGGTCGTGGACGTAGCTCGTTACGCGAACCACATTGCTCAATGTGAGCCCGGCCGACTGCAGGATGTCGGTCACGTTCTGCATCGAGCGCCGCATCTCCGCCTCGAAGTCCCCTGGGACGATGACGCCGTTGCCGTCCACCGACGCTTGCCCGGAAACGAAGACGAAGCCGTTGGCCTCGACGGCGGCCGAGAACGGCAAGTGGCTGGCGCTGTCCGTCGTGATCTGCATCCAGCCTCGCGCAGACTCGGCGGCGTGAACCGGGCTGGACCCGGGCTCCTCGTTCATCGTTCGGACCTCCTCGGGAACCATGTGGACAGTGTGGCACCAACTTTATAAAGTGCGTCCATGCGCGTCGCGGTATCTACAATCGCGAAGTGGACGGTCTGCCCCTCGTCGCTGGGTCGAGCGTGATGAGGTACGACGTAGCCATTGTGAACGCATCGATCGTCGATGGCTCGGGTGCGCCGGCTCGGCCCGGTCAGGTGGGCATCGCCGATCGTCGAATCGCATGGATCGGCAACGACGCGAGTGCCGACCCCACCCTCCCCGACGCCGCCCGCGTCATCGATGTTCACGGAGCGGTCCTGTGCCCTGGATTCGTCGACATCCACACCCATTCAGACCTCACGCTGCTCGTGGACGGAGCGGGCGAGAGCAAACTCCGCCAGGGCGTCACGACGGAGGTCGTGGGCAATTGCTCCTTCTCCGCTTTCCCCATCGAGCCGTCACGTCTTGATCTTCACGCCGACCACCTCGCACGTGCCACTGCGCCGGTGCGTCCGTGGTGGACCGACTATGACGGTTACGCCCGCGCACTGGAGCACGAGGGCATTGCGCTCAACGTCGCAGCGCTCGCTGGACACGGCACCCTCCGTGTCGCAGCGATGGGTGTCGATGCGCGACCTCCCAGCCCCGTCGAACTCCAGCGGATGATCGGCGATCTCGGCGAGTCGTTGGCGCAGGGTGCCTTCGGAATGAGCACCGGACTCACGCACGTCCCGAGCTCGTACGGGGATTTCGAGGAGGTGATGGCACTCGCCGAGGTCCTCGCCGAACATCGTGCGCTGTACGCCACGCACTCCCGCGCAATCGGCAACGACGAACGGGACGCAGTCGCCGAGGCGATCGAGGTGGGACGGATGACCGGTGTAACCGTGGAGTTCAGCCACCTCGCGATCAACCGCCCCGAACGATGGGGTACCGGCCACGAACTCCTCGAGATGTTCGAGCAAGCCCGCAGGGACGGGGTCGACATCCTGTTCGACGTCTACCCTTACGACGCGTCGTCGTCCTCCCTCACGCAGTACCTGCCGCCGTGGGTACAGGAGGGCGGCACCGACGAGATGCGGCGACGCCTGGCAGAGCCCGATACCCGCCGGCGGGCCGTCGCGGACATGCAGGCCGGCTGGTTCAACGGGATTCCCTGGTTGTGGGACCGATTCTTGGTGTCGAGCACTCCGGACGGTGCCTTCGTCGGCCAGAGCCTCGCCCAACTCGCCGAGGCCCGGCGTCTGTCGCCTGACGAACTCACCCTGAGGTTGTGCGAGCAGTACGGGAACGAAATTCAGATGGTGCTCTTCTACCGGACCGACGCGGATGTGGCGGCGTTCCTGCGACATCCGCTGGCCGTGGTCGGGTCCGACGGCAACGCGATTCCACTCGAACAAGCCTTGGCCAAGCCTCATCCGCGGAGTTTCGGGACATTTCCCCGAGTCCTCGGTCGCTATGTACGCGACCGCGGCCTGTTGGAACTTCCGGACGCCATTCGCAAGATGACCGCCGAACCAGCGCGGCGTCTTGGTATTCGTGATCGTGGCACCATCGAGGTCGGCATGGCGGCGGATCTCGTCGTCTTCGACCCCGGAATCGTGGAGGATCGGGCGACCTTTGAACAGCCCGCCTGCGCGCCGATCGGCATCAGTCACGTGATGGTCGGCGGAACCCTCGTGCTCGAGGACGGTGTGGTGACGGGTCATCGACCCGGGAAGGTGTTGAGGCGCCAACCATGAATGCACGCACTGCCGAACACCCGTTGCGAGTTGCCGTGCTCGGGTTCCACCACGAATCCAACACCTTCGCACCGGTGCCGGCCTCCCTGGAACGCTTTCTCGCCGGAGGGGTGACCGAGGGCGCCGAAATCATCGAGCGGTATGGGACTTCCCAGGCGACGCTGGCCGGATTTCTCGAGGTGATGGCTCTCGGCGACGTCGACTGCACGCCGCTCGTGCACGCCGACTTGAACCCGATGGGTACGATCACCGAAGAGGCGTTCGAACATCTCGTGGGACGGATGACCCGTGCCCTCACCGAGCGGGGACCATGGGACGTCGTGCTGCTCGCCCTGCACGGGGCCTCCGTTGCGATGCACCAGCCCGATGCAGACGGTGAAATCATCTCCCGAGTCCGTGCTCTCGTTGGACCTACCGTCATCATCGGCGTTGCACTCGACATGCATGGCAACGTGTCGCACCGAATGGTGAGGAACTGCGACGTCCTCAACGCCTACCTCACCAATCCCCACGTCGATCCCAGGCCGCGAGCGCGTCAGGTCGCCGACCTCGCACTCGCCGCGGCCCGAGGGACGATCCGGCCCGTTATGGCGCTCGCCACGCCACCGGTGGCCATCGGAATCCTTCGGCAGGGCACCAGCGATTGGCCGATGAGTCAGTTGGTCGGTCGCGCCGCCGAGCTCGGTGCTCGCGATGGAGTGCTCTCAGTGAGCGTGCTCGAAGGGTTCCCCTACGCCGACGTTGCCGAGATGGGCATGTCGTTCGTCGCGGTCACCGACGGGGACCGAGTCCTCGCAGAAGATGTCGTCGGGCAACTCGCCGATGAGGCTTGGCACCTCCGTGAAGAGTTCGTCGGGCAGGCGGTCGACACCGACGTGGCGCTCCGACGCGCGGCCGGATCATCGGAGCGACCCGTGGTGCTGCTCGACGTTGGCGACAACGTGGGCGGAGGCAGCCCGGGCGACTCGACCCACGTTCTGGCGGCCGCCCAACGCCTCGGGATCCGGGATCTCTTCCACTCGCTCTGCGATCCCGCAGCGGTACAGCTGTGCGCCACAGCGGGTGTCGGGGCTTCGTTGACGTTGAGCGTCGGCGCCCGAACCGACGACCTGCACGGAGCACCGGTCACCGTGACGGCACGAGTTCGTCTTCTCGACGACGGCAAGTTCGAGGATCCCGGTGTCACGCACGGTGGATTCCGGTTCTTCGACGCCGGTCGGCGTGCGCTGCTCGAGACCGACGACGGTCACTTCGTCCTGCTCACGTCGCGCCCGATGGGGAACACGAGCCGCGCTGAACTCACGAGCATCGGACTGGACCCGTCGGACCTGCAGATCATCGTCGCCAAAGGAGTCCACTCCCCGCGTGGGGCGTACGAACCGATCGCCGCCGAAATGATCCAACTTGACACCCGAGGGTGTACCAGCGCCGATCTGTTGTCCCTCACGTATCGGCGCCGGCGGCGACCGATGTTCCCGTTCGAACCCGAAACCTCGTACGGCCCAGCCGAGCCGACCGACTGAGGTCGGACGCTCAGAAGCGGGTGGTGACGACGTCGACGACGTCGTACGCCTCGTCGACGACGAGCATGACCCTCCACTTGTCGAACGTCGTGCACGGATGGGAGATGCCAAGACCTACGTAATCACCTACCGCGATGTCGCACGAGGGATCGATGTCCACGTAAGCATGCTGATCATCGACCTTGATCGCACGTGGTCGAGCGTCGAGGTCCCGCACCACGCGCGTGCCCCGCTGCACCCACTTCTTCGCGACCGGGAAGGTGTTGTCGGTGGAGAGGTCACGCTTTCCGGCGCCGAGGATCAACCGGGTGGATTCAGGGCGGGAGAGCACGGGCGACCACACCTCGAGCGCCGCATGAAAGACATCACCCACGACTCGTGGGTGCGCTCCGAGCGGCGACAGGTCGTCGATGACACCGTCGTCGTGGCTCAGGTAGCACCCGCTTCTCACGACCACCCGGACCGGCAAGGACAAACGGACCTGCGTCAATGTTGCCACGACCCGGTCGAAGAAGACGCTGCCGCCGGCACTCACGATGAACTCCTCGGCGTCGTCCGCCAGTCGTTCGTCGTTGATCGCCTCCGCAAGATGCACCAACCGGGTCAGGAACGCGTCGACGCGTTCCTCGGCGGTCGCCTCGTCGGTCGCGACGATGATGCCCTCGAACCCGGAGACGCCGGCGATGCGGAGTGACGGGGTGTCGGCGACTGAGCGTGCGACCTGCAGCGCCTCCTCGACGGATCGCGCCCCGGTGCGCCCGCCGACTACACCCAGTTCGACAAGGACCCCCAGACGCCCGCCCCGAGCATGGCCGGTCATCCCCTCTTGCAATAGTCGCACCCCGGCCAGCGAGTCGACGTAGCAGAGAACGTCGAAGCCCGACTCGACCTGCCGTGCCAACCAGGCGACATCCCCGGGAGCCGTGACCTCGTTGGCGATCAGGACCCGTGGCAGCCCGCTCTCCCTGATGACCCGGGCCTGGTGCACGTTGGCCGCCGTGATCGCCCAGGCCCCATCGCGCATCTGGAGTTCGAACAACTCGGGGGACATGGTCGTCTTCCCGTGCGGCGCGAGAGAGACTCCGTTGCGTTGGCAGTAGTCAGCCATCGCGGCGCTGTTCCTCTCGAGGACAGCGCCGAGGATCACCGCGGCAGGCAGGGTGGTGTCGTCGCCGAAGACGTTCCAACCGCTGGCAGCACGGTGGGTGAAGGGGATCCCCTTGTTGCTCGCGTCGAAGGACCTCCGGATCATGACGGGGAGTACTCCAGTCGGCCGGAGATCGAAGCGCCCGACAGAGCACGTCCGTCGGGTGTGAACGGAATCAAGGCGACGGTGGTGGAACGTCGTTCGTCGGGCTGGAGAACGATCGCCTGACCACGCTCGATCGCACCCCTCAGCCCGGTTCCGGGCCAACTCGATGCCGGTTCGATCGCAACAAGGGACGTCCGCCCGTAGAACGGGAACCCAGGACTGGCGACCTCGTGCCACAACCACGCGTACGGGAAATCCGCGACGTTCCATGCCAGCGCAACGCCGAGATGTTCGCGACGGACCGCCGCCCACCCCGCCGAGAAGCCGACGAGGAAGTGCACCGACTCGGACGGATCAGCGGTGTCAACCCGACCGAGATGTCGCCCATGGGACAACGAGGGCCAACGGCCGACGCCGACACCGTGGGCATCGAAGATCTCGGCCGGCGGGAAGTCGATCCGGTCGCCCTGTCCGACCGCGAACGCGGGGTGTTCGCCCCAGACAAACGACACGGGTTCGCCGGAAACGTTGTCGACGGTGGTGCGCACCAGCACACGGGCAGGTCGGGCTTCGACGCGCACCTCGCGCTCGACCGTGAGAGGCAGCCGGGTGCCAGCCGTCATCACGACACGGTCGGTGGCTCGTTCGGTCACCGTGACGCGAGTACGGGACCACTCGCCGTGGAACGGCAAAGGAACGCCGTCGACCTCGCACGCCGCACCCGCATTGGGCACGAGCAGCTGCCAACCTCCGCGGTATTCGGATAGCCAATCCAGCTTCGCGTCTCCGTAGGTCACGCTCTGTGACACACCAACGGGGGAGGTCCAGTCGTACGATGCGAGGATGTCGTGATCGCGATAGCGAACTCGAGCGATCTCACCGCCACGGCACTCGTTCACTTCAACCACGAGAAGCCCGACACGGATCACGTGCACTGCGGCCCAATCCCACGTTGGACGACGCTGCGCCTGCGACGGCCGGCTTTGCCTGACGGCGCGGCGGTGTATTCGTGGGACGAGCGCCGGCCGACGCCGAGGTGCAGTACCATGACGGTCTGCTGGCAGTCTGATACAGCATTGGATTTCAATGCGGGCCTCCAATCAGATAGTATATGATTTGGTTGTGGTGAGGACCCGGAAATCGGCAGCTGGCGGCGCGCCCGGTACCGCTGATCGACATGGAGACAGCTCGGTCGACCGGGTGGTCCAGCATCTCCGCCAAGGCATCATCAGTGGCGAGTACCGGCACAACACCAAACTCCTCCCGAAGACGATCGCCGAACGTTGCGGAACCAGCTTCATTCCGGTACGCGAAGCGCTGAGGATCCTCGAGTCCGAAGGATTCGTCATCTTTCGCCACAACCGTGGTGCCTGGGTCACCACGCTGTCGATCTCCGATCTAGAGGATCTGTACGAGCTTCGCATCGAGCTGGAGGGTCAGGCTGTTCGTCGGGCCCGTCCCTGCGAAGAGCGCGACATCGAGTTGCTCCGCGAGATCGTCGATCGGATCGGCATCGCCAATCAGCGCAACGAGGTGCCCAAGGTCGTCGCCTTGAACAGCGACCTCCACTTCCTCATCTACCGTCGGAGCAACTCCCCGCGCCGACTCAAGATCATCGAGCAACTGTGGTCGCATGCCGCGCGGTATCAGCACATGTCCGTCAAGTTCAGGCACGATGCCGCCGACGCGGAGCACCGTCAGATCATCGATTTCCTTGCGGCCGGCGACCACAACGCCGCTGCCGATGCGATGCGCGGCCACTTGACGAGCACGGTCAACCTGCTCCGCGCCGCATTCCTGAACCCCGACTCTTCCTCTGAGGACGGGCCCATGTCGATGGCCGGTGATGCGTCTGCGCGGATCGGGCGCCGGACCGATCGCCGATCGCTGACAGGGCACGAGGTCTAGTACACAGCCATGAAGCTCATTCGAATCGGGGTACCCGGTCACGAGATTCCCGGGGTCATCACCGAAGACCCTGCGGATGTGTTCGACGTGCGCGCGGTCGCGCCAGACTACGACGAGGCGTTCTTCGCCACCGACGGACTCCACCGGCTGCGCGAGGCCGTGGACAGCGGTGCACTTCCCCGGTTGGACACGACCGGCCTTCGCATCGCTGCTCCGCTTCGGCGGCCCGGAAAGATCGTCTGCATCGGGCTGAACTACCGACAGCACGCAGCCGAGTCGGGGATGGAGATCCCGAGCGAGCCGATCGTCTTCATGAAGGCTCCGAACACCATCGTCGGCCCGAACGACGACGTGGTCATCCCACGGAACTCACGAAAGACCGATTGGGAAGTCGAGCTGGCGGTGGTGATCAACTCGACCACCTCCTATCTGGACAGTCCCGCCGACGCAGCTCGATGCATCGCCGGTTATGCCGTCGCCAATGACGTCTCGGAGCGCGAATTCCAGCTGGAGCGCGGAGGTCAATGGGACAAGGGCAAGTCGTGTGCGACGTTCAACCCGCTCGGACCTTGGATCGCGACTGCGGACGAGGTCGCCGATCCACAGCAACTCGAGATGTACCTCGACGTGAACGACGAAAGGCTCCAGAGCGCAAACACGTCCGACATGATCTTTCCGGTCGACTACTTGATCTGGTACCTCAGCCAGTTCATGGTCCTGGAACCGGGTGACATCATCAACACGGGTACGCCCGCCGGTGTCGGACTCGGACTCCGACCGCCCCGATTCCTCGCGCCCGGTGACTGCATGCATCTCGGCATCGCCGGGCTAGGCGCCCACCGGTCGCGTGTTGTCGCTGCGTCGTAGGGTCACATGTTCGCGACGTTGCCCACCGTGCAGACAGTGGTCGGTCCGGCGCCAGGGCCCAGGGTTGCCATTCTCGGTGGAGTTCACGGCGACGAGTACGAAGGGGTCATCGCTGCCGCGTCGCTCGTACGGATGTTCCGCACTGACCTGGTCAGCGGAGAGGTGCTCGTTGCTGCGCCTGCACATCCAGCTGCGTGGACAGCACGAACCCGAGAGAGCCCGGTCGACGGAGCGAACCTGGCCCGGGTGTTCCCCGGTCGACCCGATGGTAGTCCGACCGAACAGGTGGCCTACGTACTCACCGAGCAACTGATCCGAGGCGCCGACCTCTTGGTGGACCTGCACTCTGCAGGTGCGAACTTCGAGATGCCTTTTCTCTGCGGTTATCACGGCGGCGATGACCGACGAGGCGCCGAGTCTCGGTGGTGTGCCGATGCGCTCGCGGCGAAGTTCACCTGGCACCACGAAGGTCCGCCCGCCCCGGGACGGTCGTTGACCGTAGCCTACGATCTCGGCATACCCGCGATCTATGTGGAGGGCCACGGGGGTCGCTCCATCCGTGCCAGCGACCTGCAGGGATACTTGGACGGGGTTCGTCGAGTGCTCCATGTTCTCGGGATGCTGATTGAGTCCCCGCTTCCGTCGAACACCACCGTCCACGTGCTCGGCGACGGCAACACCGACGCTGGGATCGCCGCTCCCGCAACCGGCTACTTGGTGGTCAACTGCCGGGTGGGGGATCTCGTCAGCTGTGGTGACGTGATCGCGACGATCATCGATGTCGAAGGCGCACCCTTGGCACCGATCGTGGCACCGTACACAGGGTTCGTCATGCTGCTCCGACGGGATGCCCGGGTATCCGCCGGTGACACGGCGTGCATCCTGGCCTCACCCAGCGGTGAGACACGTGATGCTCGTCGCGCAGGAGACCGCCGCCACGGTCGAGTGGTGGAAGGTGGCGACCTTCAGCGGTCTGTTCGCGCTAATGGGCGTAGTAGTCGGCCAGTTCGGTAGCTTGCTGGTCGAACACCGGTAGTTCGCGTCCTTCTACCCGGAGCGAGTAACACGCGTCACTCGAGGTGTGTGCCCAGCACGGCATCGAGGTCCCCTGCCGTTCCCTCCGCCTACGCCGAGCAGGCAGCCGAACTGCGGCTCGTGGCCAAACCCGTGTCCTGCAATCCGCCGTCCTCGGGTAACGCTGCGAGGCATCGGCATGTTGACGAGTAGCTCAGAATCCAAGACGTCCGCACGTCCGCATTCCGCCAGAATGGCTAGCTCTCGAGCTCGTGGAGGTGGTCGATGGCGACCATGGCGGCGCCGAGGGCGGCCGCATCAGGGCCCAGCTGTGATCGGTCGATGAGCAGTTGACGGGTGTCCTCGGCGTAGATCGACGCACGAATGCTGGCGGTGAGCCGACGGAAGTACGTGGCGGTGGTGCCTAGGCTCCCTCCGATTACAATCCGCTTCGGGTCGAGAATGTTGGCGGCGACGCCGATGCTCGCGCCCACTTCGGCTGCTGCCGTTTGCAGCCGAGGGATGAATGCTGGATCATCGAACGCTGCGGCGAATCCGGCGACGTAAACCCCCCTATACGGTCCCCGGGCTGCTTGATCAATCCTCGAGGAGGGTGTTCAGTCGTCGTTGTCTTCGTGGGGATCGACGGTGAGCGAGGTCGACAGCTCGCGATGCGATTCGATCTGGTCGCGCAGCTCGTCGATCTTGCGTTGTGCCAGTGCCATGACGTCGGCGCCGGCGATGAAGCGTCGAGGTGGCGGATCCTCGTCGACGATCGCGAGCAACGCTTGGGCGAGCTTGACGGGATCGCCGGCCTGCTGGCCGTCTTGCGCTGCCCACCATGTGCGTTGCGCCGCGCTTCGCTCGGCATAGTCGTCGATAGCCAGCGCCGGCCAGATCAGCGATTCGGGACTTGCCAGGGTCGTGCGGAAGAAGCCCGGGTTGATGATCGTGGTGCGGATCCCGAACGGGGCCACCTCTTGGTCGAGTGCGCCCATCCAGCCTTCCAACCCTGACTTGGACGCCGCGTAGACCGACGAATACTCGAACCCGATCAGCCCGGCACCGGAGGAGATCGCGATCACATGGCCCGAACGTTGCCTGCGCATCACGGGAAGAACAGCTCGAGTGACGTTCATCGGTCCGAGCAGGTTCGTCGCCAGTTGCTGGTCGACCTGCTCGGACGACATCTCTTCGAAGTAACCCTTGAAGGAGGCACCGGCGTTGTTGACGACCACGTCGATCCGGCCGAACCGCTCCACCGCAGCGTCCGCGGCCTCCTGAGCATCGTCGACGCTGGTGACGTCGAGTTTGACGGCGAGCAGGCTGTCCGACGCTCCCAGAACAGTTGCGATTTCGTCGGGGCGACGACCGGTCGCGACGACTGCGTCACCAGCCGCCAATGCCGCCTTGGAGAAAGCGACTCCCATGCCGCGACTGGCGCCGGTGATCATCCACACTCGCCGGTCGACCATTGACGAGATCGTAGGACCTCCGAGAAGGCAACGCCGTGCTGAGGACCGGGTCGCTCATGGGGTGATGCTGAGCGCGTCTGCGACAGAGGCGAGGTAGTCGATGTGGGCGTCGACCGAGTCCAAGCCGAGGTCCATGGTGACGATTGAGACGTGAGTACCATGTGCCTCGCGCCAGGCGTTGATTTCGGCCGTGAGGTTGTCGAGGTTTGATCCGCTGAGTGCCACGTAGTCGCCGCCGAAGTCGTCTGCGGATCGTCCGAGGTCGGTGATTCGATCACGAAGTCGGTTCCACGCGCCGACGGTGTGGTCCGTTCCGCCACCGAAGAAGATGAATCCATCCGCGAGGCGGGCGGCTCGTTCGAGCGCCGCGTCGCCGCCACCGATCCAGATCGGTACGGGCCGAGTCGGTCTCGGCACAAGTGCGGCGCGGTCGACTCGGTCGAAGCGACCCGAGAAGTCGACGACAGGATCGGTGAACAACTGGCGAAGCAGTGCGATCTGCTCCTCTTGGCGTGCGCCTCGGGTGCCGAAGTCCTGTCCCAAGGCTTCGTACTCGACGTGGTTCCAGCCGATGCCCACGCCCAGTCGAAGCCGACCGCCCGACAGAAGATCCACATCGGCGGCCTGCCGCGCCACGAGTGCGGTCTGTCGCTGCGGCAAGATCAGCACCCCGGTGGCGAACCCGATTCGCTCGGTGATGCCAGCGAGGTAGGCAAACATCACCAGAGGATCGTGGAACGGGTCGTGCTCCGTGTAGGGGCCCTGCAGCGGGCGCATCCGATCGGCGTGAACGGCACCGAGCACGTGGTCGTAGGCGAGGAGATGATCGAACCCCAGTTCCTCGACCGCCCGCCCGAACCGTCGAACAGCGGTGGGATCGCCACGAAGCTCGATCTGGGGATAGACGACACCGATCTGCATTCTGGTGAGGTTAGGTTGGATCACGCTTGCTCCAAGTGCGGTCATGTCGGCGCCAGGTCGCCGTAGAAGTCTTGACCCACCAGCCGGCTCGAAGCACGCGCGACAACCGACCGGTCACGCAATGGCGACGCGGTGTCACCGATCGAGCGGCTCTTCGACCTCGTCTTCGTCTTCGCACTCTCGCAGCTGTCCAGTCACCTGCTCGACACAACGTCGGTCGCGCGAGATGTCGCGACGTTCGATCGCGGGTCGCCGTACGGCACGCCAGGCGTCAGCTGCACACACCACCAAGACAAGCCCGCGTCGTGGAAGCCGCCGCGGAGTCCAGCGCATCGCGCGAGGCGTACGGTGTGGTCTGCCGCTTAGGGCCAAGCCGATCTGATGCTGTTCGGCGCTGATTGGCTGCTCGGCGACCTGAATCGAGGTGGAGGCCGACATGCAATGCAGAGAGTTGGGAACCAGTGGGTTGAAGGTCTCCGCGCTTGGCCTGGGCTGTATGGGAATGAGCTTCACCGCAGCGTCCTACTCAGCCCCGACGACGCAAGCTCACTGCTTCGCACAGCCGTTGATCTGGGTGTGACGTTCTTCGACACGGTCCAGGTGTACGGGCCGTTCACCAACGAAGAACTCGTCGGCCAAGGCCTCGCGCCCATGTGCGACGGCGTGATCATCGCCACCAAGTTTGGGCTGTGTGACGCCAGTGGAAACCGACGGTCTCGAGCCGTCCTGAACTGATCAAGGAGACGACCGAAGGATCCCTGCGCCGACTCGGCGTCGACTCGATCGACCTGCTCTTTCGAACCCACCCGGGCACCACTGCGAGCAGATTGACCGCTGCCTTGACTGCGCTCGGTCTCCGCCTCAGCGGGCGGGCAAAGCGTGCATCCCAAGCTGTCGCGCGATGCGATGTCCCGATCGACAAGTGATTTCACCATTGTGGTCAGTGGATGCGCGGTCGTGCGCCGTGCGTGCTGTGTGGGACGTCGCGGCTGAGCGAGAAGTGCGTGTGGATCCCAAGCCACGGCTTGTCGATCGAATCTCGTGTCAGCACCACGGTTGCTCGGCCTGGTCGATCGAAGCGGTGACCGTCCCGAGCGATGCCGATCGACGTCCAACCAACCACCGCTATCGCCTGGAGGCGGTCGGGCGACATCAGTATCTGCATCTCGTCGGTAACGAAACGGAAGTCTTCGATCGCTGGCCAGATCTGCGACCATTGCTCGGTCTCGAGATTGTCACGACCGATCACTACATCGGCGTGGGTGCCGAAGGCCGACACGTCCGTGGCAAAGCGCAGCCGCGCAGCAGCCAGGTCGACTGCGGCAACCTCGACACCCCAGTCGTCAATCCAGGCTTTCACGGATTGGCTGTCGGTAGTGGCCGGCAAGATCGAGGCCACGAACACTTTGACCAAATCGCCGGTGAGCCGAACTGGGTGGGTGGGCTGGCATTCCTGCTTCACGGCTTCCCATCCGGTGTCGAGAGCAAACGCCCACTGGTGCCCGGGACAAACGATCTTGCCGTTGAGGATGACGCCTTTGGAGAGTTCGCGTTGGCGGTGCATGCAGATGTTGTCGACGGCGAAGAACTGTCCCTCGTGGGCGATCATGAGGACTTGGCGGCCGTCGATCTCGACGACGACCTTCTTTCGTTTGGCGATGTCTGCAGCCGTACCGACCACGACCCATTTTCCAGCCTCGGATACGCCCGAGTCTCTAACCGGCGACCCGGCGAACTCGTCAGGAGTGCTCATCCACAGTCGTCCTTGGCCAACCAAACTTGCCGCAGCTTGTCGTAGACCTTGCTTCCCTCGTCCAAGCCGATCTGGTCGGGATCCCAGGCGACGGTTACATCGCCGTTGACGTAGGTCTGGCAGGCGAGCCGGTAGCCCTGATCGACGAGTTCGGCTAGTCGTTCGCGTTCGCGGCGGCGGAGGGTCGAGCAGTTTTCCGCGCCTGACTCCACTCGAACGCGATCTGTTCCGCAATTGCCACTGGCGCATTTGAAAGGGATGCCACAATCGTTGCGGATGGCGACGCGTAGCAGGTTGACCTCGTCGCCATCGGCGAAGGTGACGTCGCGGCCGGTTGTCGAGAAGTGGATGGTGGGCATCGGACGGCCGCGGCGACGGTCGTCAGGCGAGGGCTGGTGCGACCGGGGTGCCGACGGGAACTGGCGGTTCCGGCGCGACGTAGGTGTCGTAGAGGGCCTTGGTGTACGAGAACCGCGCCTCCGCCCCGTGACGGACCAACTGGAGGCAGCGCGCCTGCAACTCGGGCGTCGTCGCGTGCTCGAGCACGATTTGGTAGCCACGCTCACCATGGATCTCGTCGGATGTGATGTGCAGGTCGAAGAACTCGGCCTCCTCCTCGGTGAAGCCGTACTTCTCGAGGAGTACCGGGTATTGCCGGCGGTAGATCGACGGGACCTGGGACTCGAGACCGACCACGAGAGCAGCGGTGGCGACAGCGAAGTGCTCGCGCATCGCGATTGCGTAGCACCAGCCCTGCAGACCGCGGGTCACAGCCGTCGCGTTGTCGATGTCCATCACTCGCTCGCGGGTTGTGCCTGCAGCTTCGGCGAAGCGAATCAACAGATCGGTGTGACGCACATCGGACAACTCCTCTTCGTACATGTTCTGGAGGAGGAAGTCCTTCGCATCGGTCGCGTAGTCGGGTGTGTTCGAGTAGATGTACCCGAGGTAGTCAGCGAACGGGCCGACGTAGTGATAGTGATTCTCTGCCCAACGGGCGAAGTGCTCGCGCTCGAGCTCGCCATTGGCCCACGCCTGCGAGAACGAGGCGTTCTTCGCTTCGCGACCCTTGATCGCGTCTTCCAGTGCTGTACGGAACTCGGGCTTGGACAGCAACTCGGCCATTGTCGTGTACCTTTCGAAGGAAGCGCCGCCAGGTCGCGGCAGTTCGTATATTGTATACTAGATTTCCGATGATGCAAGCAGGTTTGTGCCCGACCTCCGCGAAGCAACTGGCGACGTGGGATCGTTGACCATGGCGAACGAAGTTGCAGTGATGGCGGAACAATGCGCAGCCCTCGGCAGGTCCGGCGTCGTGTGCGCAGCAGCCCCACTGGCGGCGCAGGCCGGCGCAGCGGCCCTTCGCGACGGAGGCAATGCCTACGACGCAGTGGTGGCCGCTGCCTTGGCCGAGACTGTGTTGCTCCCACCGAAGTGCGGCTTCGGTGGAGACCTGATCGCGATCCGCCTCGTCGCCAACTCTCCGGCTCCCGACGCGCTCCTCGCGATCGGCGGAGCGCCTGCAGGGCTCTCCGACGTCGCCCGCTCCGGAACATGGCGCGAAGTGGGTCCGATGTCGGTCGGCCCGCCGGCGGCAGCGCCGGGCTACGCCGCACTCGTCGACCTCGGCCGTCTCGGTCGCGCCCGTCTCGCCGCGCCCGCCATCGATCTTGCCACCCATGGGTTCCCATGGGCAGAGGTGTGTTCGCGCCTCAGCCGGCAAGCCGCAGCGCTGGTACGCGAGATGAACCCGGAAGGCTGTGCGTACTATCCCGGAGGCTCGCCGATCATCCCTGGCACGATCACTCGGCTGCCAGGTCTGGCCAGAGTGCTCGAAGAGTTCGTCGTTCGCGGCGCCGAGCTCATGCACGGACCACTCGGGTCAGCGGTGGTGGCCGAGGTTCGCGGGCGCGGCGGCGTGCTGGAGCACGACGATTTCGGCTTTGCCCGAGCCGAGTGGGCGCCCTGCGTAGCTGGTCGAGCCGCTACGGTGCAGGGAGACGTGACGACCTGGGCAACGCCGGCTCCGACGCACGGACCATCGCTGCTCGACGCCGTTGCAGGGCTCAACGCAACTGCGTCGGCTGCCGACGTACTTCGTGCGGTAATGAGGTCTATTGCGGAGAGGCGATCCACTCTCGCCGACCCGAGTGGCACCTCGATGGTCAGTGCCGCCGACGGCGACGGCAATGTCGTCGTTGTCGTGCACTCGAACTCGTTCCCCCGGTTTGGCAGCGGGATCGTCGTCCCCGGGTACGACCTCCCATTGGCCAATCGCGCCGGCCGCGGGTTCACCCCGGAGCCGGGTCACCCGAACTTTCCCAGCGCGGGCCGGCGGCCGGCGACCACCCTGCACGCGTGGGCGGTCGCCGGCATCGACGGTCGCCCCCGGTTCATCGGCGCCACGCCTGGCGGCGCCAATCAAATGCCGTGGAACGCCCAAACGCTTGCTCGCATTGCCGCGGGGGAGACGCATCCCGGCGTGCTCGTGGCCTCACCGATCTGGGAATGGCTGCCAGAGGACGATGGCCTGCGGATCGAGGCCGGATTCGAGCCTGCCGAGGTCGAGTCGCTGCGCGCCGAGGTCGAGCGGATGATCGATGCGCCGCGTTGGGGATGCAAGTCCGCTCAGCAGGTGGTACGAATTCGGCGCGCCGACGAGCCATGGATGGCAGCTGCAGATCCGCGGACGGTCGGCCTTGCCCTCGGCGTCTGAGGCGACGGTTCAACTCACAGGAGCACACTCGTTGCCGCGCTCGCGACAGATCCACAGCAAGGCCAGCGGTGTCAGTGTCGCCACGGCCAAGGTCGGCCTGAGACCGAACATGTCGCCGGCAAGGCCGATCAGCGCACTCGCTGCGGCGCCGAGCGCGATCTGCACTGAGCGATAGGCCCCCAATGCCATGCCGTCTCCGCCGAACCGTTCGACGGCGAGCACGTTCGCGACCGGGCCGAGTGAACTGACCATGCCTGCAAAGAGCGCGGCGAGCCCGTACGCCAAAAGAGAACCGGGGAGCAGGACCCACGCCAGGCCGGTCAACGTCAACACGACGCCGGTGCGGCGGGCGCTGGTCTTGGCGCCCACCCGATCGGCGCTCGCGCCGCCCACCACTTTGGCCACGATCGAAATGACACGCCCGATCACCAGCACGGTTGCAGCGCGGGTTGCAGAGAGACCCCACTCGACGACCGCGAATGTGGTGAGGAACGGAATGGCACCGTACTGACAGACGGCGAGCACGGTGCCCACTGCCGTAGGCAGTGCCATCACCGTTCGCAACGAGAACCGCGAATGGCTGCCTCGCACAGGTCTGGCCTTCGCTTCGCCGGCACCGCCGACAAACGCGATCGCGCCGAGCCCGGCGGCGACCCAAAAGGAGATCCGCCAGTTGTAGCTGGATCCGACCGCGCCGAGCACCGCGGCGAGGGTGAGGCCGCCGCTGAAGGCAACGCCGTAGATGCCCATTGCAAAGCCCTTCTTTGCCGGACCGGCGAGCAATGCCACGGCCTGTAAACCTGCCGGAAAGAACAGCCCGGCGCTCGAACCCAGCACGACCTGACCAACAATCAGGTGAACGAAGTTGTGTGCGGTAGCGGTCGCGACGCTACCCGCCACGCCGACGAGCGCCGCGCACCGGATCAGCGTCCCGGGGCTGATCCGACGCAGCAACAAACCCGCAACCAGGTTGAACACCGCGATCGATCCAGTGAGCAGCCCGAACACGATGCCGCCTTGGCCGACGCTGAGCCCCAGGTCCTTCGATGCCGTGGGATACACGGGCGATAGCAGCTGTTCGCCGGTGGTCGCGACCAGATAGGCGACGCACACGAGAGCGAATGATCCCCAGCGCGGCCGGACTTCCGGCGGAGCGTGTACAGGGATTGGCATCTCGGATACAATATGCAATTCTGTGGCAGATGCGAAGAGAGACTGGATGATTGGCGCAGCATGATCCATCTCGACGACGACGCGATCGAAGGGCTACTCGACCTCGCGGGTGTCACTCAGGTAGTCGGAGACGCCTTCATCGCCTGGGGCCGCGGCGAAGCCGACACCACGCAGCGGGTCCGTGCGTCCACGCCGAATGCGATGGCCAGCGCGATGGCTGCGGTCGTGCCACCGTTCAGTGGCGGCAAGATCTATGCCACCACAAACGGCAAGTTCACCTTCGTCAACGTGCTGTTCGACACCGAGGGCCACCTGCTGTGCACTCTCGCTGGCGACGCACTGACAGCCTTCCGAACACCCGCCGCCTGCGCCCTCGCGATCCGCACCTTGTGTGATGCGCCGAGTTCTCCCCGCACGACCGCTGCACTCGTCGGCGCCGGGCGCCAGGGTTGGTATCACCTCGAGATGCTTGCTGCCGAACTGCCTGGCCTCCACGAGGTGCGCATCGCCGATCTCAATCCCGCCGCCGTTGCGACAATGGTCGACCGTGCGTGCCAGGTGGGTATTCCGGCCACTGCTGCGGTGAGTGCCGCTTCGGCGGTGGATGGTGCCGATGTGATCGTGACCGTCACCCGCAGCACAGCGCCGCTGTTCCCAGCCGAGATGGTTGGCAACGGCGCGCTGATCTGCGCGGTCGGGGCGACCAAGTACGACCGCCGCGAGATCGGCGCCGATGTCATTGCGCGCTGCGCGACTGTGGTCTGCGACGATGTCGTCGGCAGCCGAATGGAGTGCGGGGACTTGATCCAAGCGCATCGAGCCGGCGCATTCGATTGGGATCGTGCCGTCGAGTTGCACGCTGTGCTCGCCGGAACTGTTGTCGTCGAGGGTGCCGGTCGAGCTCCGGTGCTGTTCGAGACTCAGGGTGTGGCGTTGCAGGACGTCGCGGCCGCAGGTCTTGCATGGCAGCGATACAACTCACACGACTTCATTCGTCAGCATCAACACATCAGGGAGACAACACCGTGATCCAGATCAACCGACTCTCCATGGCCGAGGCCGAATTGGTCGTCGATGCCGCGCTCGCCACTGCGAAAGAACTTGGTGTCGGCACAGTTGTTTGCGTGTGCGACGCCGGCGGGTGGCCACTGGTCATCAAGCGCCCGGACAACGGCAAGCCGACCAGTGTGGAAATCGCGATCAACAAGGCCTTCACAGCGGCGTGCCACAAGCGTCCGACGCACACCTACACCAACGCCCATCCGGGACAAGAGGCGTTCGGCATCATGAACATGCACGGTGGACGATTCTCGATCTTCGTCGGCGGATGGCCGATCGAAGTTGACGGTGAGGTGGTCGGTGGCGTTGGCGTCTCCGGCGGTCACACGCGCGAAGACATCGCATGCTGTAAATCCGGCATCACAGCGCTGCTCGAGCATCTCGGTAAGCCGGTCGACTTCTCGAAGTGGGACAGCTGGCAGCCGCCGAAGCCGACGGCCGACTGACGTGGCCGCCATCGGTTCATCGACACCAGTACACAATCGAATCGGCGGTGACCTCCGTCCGGCAGCAGACGGCGCCGAGTTCGTTCGGCGCAATCCGGCGGACATACGCCACGTGGTGTCGGTCGCACCGGAAAGCACGCCTGCGGATGTGCAGGCGGCAGTCGACGCAGCGAGCGAGGCGAGTGTTGAATGGCGACGCACGACACCGAGTCGACGCGCCGAGTTGTTGACCGGGGCTGCCCGGCTGCTCGCCGAGCGAGGCGATTCCATCGCTGCGGAAATGGTGGCCGAGGAGGGCAAGCCGCTGGCCGACGCAAAGAATGAATCGAGCCGAACGCCGCGCAACCTCGAGCTGTACGCCGGCGAGGCCTACCGGCTGACGGGTGCGACGTTCCCCAGTGACGACACGCCGCTGGTGTACTCGGTCTGCGATCCGGTCGGCGTGGTCGGAGTCATCACGCCGTGGAACTTTCCCCTCAACCTGGCCAGCCGCAAGATCGGTCCCGCGCTCGCGGCAGGCAACACTGTGGTGTTCAAGCCATCGCCGATGACGCCGCTGATGGGGGATCGTTTGGCTGCTGCCTTCATCGACGCGGGTCTGCCACCGGGTGTCCTCAACGTCGTGCATGGATTCGCTGCGGGTGCGCACCTCGTGTCAGACGAGCGGGTCGGTGCGATCAGCTTCACCGGTTCGAACGCGACCGGTTCCAAGATCCATGCAGCGATCGGTGTCGGTCGCCGCGTGCAGTTGGAGCTCGGCGGCAAGAACCCCGTGATCGTCCTTGCCGACGCCGATCTGGACGCCGCTGCATCCATCGTTGCTCGATCGAGTTTCAGCCTCTCCGGGCAGGCCTGCACCGGTGCAGGGCGCATCCTTGTGGATACGAGTGTCTACGACGAACTCATCGAGCGTGTCGTCGCCTTGGCCAACGCCTATGCGATCGGCCCAGGAGACCAGTCGGGCATCACGATGGGCCCGCTGATCGACGAGAGTGCTGTGACGGGGATGGAGTGGGCGGTCGCTCAAGCTGTGAGAGACGGAGCTCGAGTTGCATGTGGCGGCACGCGACCGGCGGGCGACCAGTACGCACACGGTTGCTACTTCTCTCCGACGGTGTTGTCGGACGCCAGACCCGAGATGGAACTGAGTCGTCGCGAGGTGTTCGGGCCAGTCGTCGGTTTCGAGCGGATCGAGGGCATCGACGATGCAATCGCATCCGCGAATTCGGTCGAGTACGGGTTGTCGGCGGCCATCTGCACTCGTGACCTCCGCGCCGCGCAACACTTCGCCGCTGAGATCCAGGCGGGAATGGTGCGGATCAATCGGGCCACCGTCGGTGCGGCATTCAACGCGCCGTTCGGCGGGATCAAGCAGTCGGGCACCGGTACCCACAAGGAGCAGCTCGGGCCGACCGTGATGGACTTCTACACGATCATGCGAACCGTTTGGATGGGCAGCTGATGGACCTGATGCTGGCGGGGCGTCGAGCGCTGGTGCTCGGCTCGTCGAGCGGCCTCGGACGCGCAGTCGCCGCCGGTCTCGTCGCCGAGGGTGCCCAGGTTGCTGTTGTCAGCCGCAGCGCAGATCGCAGCCTTGAGGCGCGCGAGTCGATCAACGCTGCTGCCTCACTGGTCGCCGACCTGACCGTCGCCGGCGACGCTGCACGTCTCGTGGCTGACGCCGTGGAAGCGCTCGGTGGACTCGACATCTGCGTCGTCAACACGGGTGGCGGCAAACCGGGATCGATCCTTGCAACCGACGGAGCCGACGATGCCGCCTACCACGCGATGTTGCGACCCGTGTTGGAAGTTAGCCGTGCCGTGGCGCCTCATGTCACCGCAACGGAACATGGTCGACTGATCTATCTCACCGCTCGATCGGTTGTCGAGGCCTCACCGGATCTTGCATTGAGCTCTGTGTTTCGCAGCGGTGTCACGGCGGCAGCAAGGTCGCTGGCACTGGAACTCGCTCCGCGCGCGACCGTCAACGTGATCGTGACCGGACAGTTCGCGACGCCGGCGCTCGGGCGCTTTGAAACGGCGCGCGCCGCGAGCGAGTCGGTATCGGTCGACGAAATCCGCAGGCAGCACATCGCCGCGATCCCCATGGGACGGCTTGGTCGCGCCGACGAACTGGCCGACGTCGTGGTCTTCCTGGCCAGCCAGCGCGCCAGCTTCATCACCGGCACGGTCGTTCGCGTCGACGGTGGAGCAGTCCGCGGCTTCTGACGGGTTAGTTCGGTTCGGCAATGCCCTCGACGAGCGCGAAGCGAACAGTTGCAGCATCGCCGCGCAATGCCTTGGCAGCTTGATACTCGGGTGACCGGTAGTACGCGATGGCCGCGTCGTAGCTCGGGAACTCAATCACGACCACGCGCGACGGAATTGGTTCGCCCTCCAGAGTTTCGACCCGTCCGCCACCCGAGAGGATCCGACCGCCGTACAGCACGACAGCGTCTCGGCCGCGGGTGGCGTAGTCGGCATAGCGCACCGGATCGTGAACGACGACCTGATTGACGACGTAGGTCTTGGTCATGTGCGTTCCTCGATTAGCCGGTCGCGAGCCGGTCGTTGACGTAGGCGCGACGCGCATTGGAGATGTGTTCGCATGCCTGGCTGAAGGCGCGATCGCCGTCGCCGTCAGCGATTGCGTCGACGATTCGCTGATGCTCTGTCCACGACTCGCTGCCGCGTTGTGTGATCCGCTTCGTGTACACCCACTGGATGAGTTGCGACATCCGCTCGACCGTGTCCGCGAGCATCGAGTTGTTCGCGGCGTCACAGAGGAGTCGATGAAACTCGGTGTTGAGTGCTGGCAACGCCGACACATCGCCGGCACCGGCGGCGTCGGCGCCGAGTTGTGTGAGACGTTGCAAGTCGAGCAGTTGCTCCGGTGTGCGCCGCTGCGCGGCAAGGCGCGCGACCATTCCCTCCAGCGCCTCTCGCAGTTCGAAGAGATCGTTCGCCCGCTCCGTCGAGATCATCGCGACGCGCGCCCCGCGGCGTGGTTCCAACTCGACAAAGCCTTCCGCCTCCAACGCTTGCAATGCTTCGCGCACCGGGTTCCGGGAGACGTCCAACTCGTGTGCCAACTGGTCTTCGAAGATGCGTTCGCCCTGTTGCAAGCGACCGTCGACGATACGCCGCTGGACTTCGTCGTACACAGCGCGACGCAGAGGCTGATGGGCGCTGCCGACCCGCACGGCAAGCGATGGCGTCGGTTTCGATTCGGTCATGGCACGTTCGCCTTGGCATGTTCCACTTGGGACCTCTCCTGGCGCCTGTTTCGGGCTGGTGAACGTCGAGTGTGGACATTGACGTTCGGAATATGTAGATTGTATAAAGTATGCGATGGGCCAACGGGTCCACCTTATCAAGGGGGAATAACTTGAAGAAGCGTTACCGGTTGTTTGGTTCGCTGCTCGCCGTGAGTTTCGTCGCAGCCGCCTGCGGCAGCGATGGAAGCAGCAACTCCACGGCCACTGGCGGTACTACTGCCAGCGGTGGCACCACGGCGAGCTCGACAGGCGACACCACTCCGTCCACCGAAGGGACTGTGGCTGCCGGTGGGGAGATCACCATCGCACTTGGATCGGAGCCCACCAGCCTCGATCCGTATCTGGTCGACGACGGCGCAGAACGAGCTGTCAATGACAACGTCTACGAGACGCTGCTGACCCGCACTGCTAGCGGGGATCTGGAGCCAGGACTCGCAACCGAGCTGCCGACCCAGGTCGATGATCTGACCTGGCAGTTCAAGCTCCGCGAGGGTGTCGCCTTCCACGATGGCTCGGCGTTCAACGCCGACTCGGTCGTCGCGAGCATCACCAGAATGGTGAAGTTGATCGCCGACAAGAAGACCGACAACGACGGCTTCTATTCCAGCATCACCGGGGCAACCAAGGTCGACGACACCACGGTGAACATCACCACGGCAAAGCCAGACGGTGTCATGCCGGCTCGGATGTACTGGCTGAAGATGATCCCGACATCGGCCGAGACGACCGAAGACCTGTCCGATGCGCCGAACGGCACTGGCCCGTACAAGTTCGTCAGCCGAACGGTCGGGTCCGACGTCACGGTGGAAGCCAACGCGGACTATTGGGGCGACGCTCCCTCCATCGCCAAGGTCACGTACGAGTTCGTGGCAGAGGGTGGCACCAGGCTGGCCGGGCTGAAGTCCGGCAAGTATGATCTGATCACCAACTTGCCACCGCAAGACGTCGACCAAGCCCCCCAGTCGGCGAAGGTGCAGGGTCAGGAACACCCAATTCTCATTCTCGATAGCGACGAAGGCATCACTGCCGATCCGAATGTTCGCCTCGCGCTCAACCTGGCTGTCGACAAGCAGGCGATCGTCGATCAGGTCTTCGGAGGATTCGCTGCCGCCGACAAGGGTCAGCTGCTCAGCGAATCGGTGCTCGGCTTCAACGATTCGATCGATGCCTATCCGTACGATGCCGACAAGGCCAAGCAACTGATCACGGATGCGGGCCTCGCCGGCAAGACCATCAACCTCGTCGGTGAGGCAGGCCGGTGGTTGAACGACCGGGACCTCCTCGAGGCGGTTGCTGGCTACTGGAAGGCCGCTGGCCTCGATGTGAAGCTCGACATCCTCGAGTTCGGCGCCTACCTCGACGTGTTGTTCGATCGTGAGAGCCGAGCCGACGCCATCTTCGTGTCGAGTTCGAACGACATCCTCGACCCTGATCGTCAGCTGTCGACCTACTACCAAGCCGGTGGAATCGGCTCGTCGAACACCGACGCCGACCTCTCGGCCCTCATCGACCAAGGTCGTCAGGAGTTGGATCCTGCGGTGCGTGCCACCACCTACCAGGAGGCCGTCAAGATGGCCTACGACGGCGCGTACTTCGTCTGGCTGGTCAACAACCAGGATCTCTACGGACTCTCGACTCGCCTCACCTGGACGCCTCGAGTCGACTCGAAGCTCCTCGTCAAGGAAATGTCCGTCACCAGCTGAGCTGGTGAACGACGCCGGAGCGGCAGCACAACGTCATGGGACGCTACATCGCCCGACGACTGGCACAAGGCCTCGTGGTCATCTTCGGAGTGACCGTGTTCGTCTTCGTGATCACTCGCCTGGTGGGCGATCCCGTGAAGTTCATGCTGCCGCTCTCGGCGACTGCCGAACAGCGAGCTGCTCGAAGCGCGGCACTGGGACTCGACAAGAGCATCCCAGTTCAGTTCGTGCACTTCCTCGGCGGTTTGATTCGTCTCGACCTCGGTGACAGCACGTATGTACGGGGACGCTCGGCGCTGTCGGTCGTGTTCGACTACATCCCCCGCACCCTGCAACTCGTCGGCCTCGGAATGCTGTTTGCAATCGTGGTCAGCATCCCGCTCGGCCTTTTGGCCAGCCGCAAGCCGGGTGGCCTGACCGACCGGGTCCTCACGACCCTCAGCCTGATCGGGCTGTCGATGCCGCAGTTCTTCGTCGGGTTCGTACTCCTCATCGCGTTCACCGTGAAGCTGCACTGGTTCGAGTCCGGGCCTGGCCCATGGACCCGCAATCTTGTCCTTCCGGCTGTGTGCCTGGCCCTGCCGGCAATCGGTCGACTAGCGATCGTCGTGCGATCGTCGATGATCGATGAGCTCAACACGCAGTATGTGAAGGTGGCTAGGGCCAAGGGGATGTCGCAGCGACGCATCCTCGGCGTGCACGCGATGCGCAACGCCGGGATTCCATACGTCACGCTGCTCGGCTGGGAGATCATCCGCGCCCTCGCCGGCTACACCGTCGTCGTCGAATCCGTCTTCAACTGGCCGGGCCTCGGGTTCATGGCCAAAACCGCGATCCAGAACCAAGACTTCTACCTCATTCAAGCGATCGTATTCGTCATCGCCGTCGTGGTCGTCATTCTCAACATAGTGATCGACATTGCCTACAAGCTCCTCGACCCGAGGGTGGACCTGCAATGACCATGCCAGACGAACACACCGCTCAACAGCACGATGTCGAAGAGGCAGAGCATTTAGAAGAGGCGCTGCACGGTCGACCGTTCGAGCTCGCCGCTGTGCGCAGCAAAGGGCTCCTGCCCGACCTCGTTCGCGACAAGCTCGGCCTCGCCTCTCTCGTGTTTCTCGTCGTGCTCGTCGGCGGGGCGATCATCGCTCCGATCCTGAGGCACGTCGATCCGAACGAAGGCAATCTCTCCAACGCGTTGGCCTCGCCAGTGTGGCACGGTGGATCCTGGAGCAATCCGCTCGGCACCGACTGGCAGGGATACGACATCCTCGCCAGGCTGTTGTCCGGTGCGCGTACTTCGCTGACGATCGGTGTGCTTGTCGTGCTCCTCGCAGGAACGTTCGGCGTGCTTGTCGGTTTGCTGTCGGGCTACAAGGGTGGCCGCGTCGACCGTTGGTTGATGGGCTGGGTCGACGTCCAGGTGTCGTTTCCGGGCCTGCTGTTGGCGATGCTGCTGATCGCGCTCGTTGGCGGCAGCATCACGACGATTACCATCATCCTCGCCGTCAACGGATGGATGGTCTACGCCAGAATGACCCGCGGTGTCGTGCTCTCGATCCGCGAGCGCCCATTCGTCGAGGCGGCCGAGATCATCGGCTGCAAGCCCAAACGAGTGGTGTTCACCCACATCCTGCCGAACCTCGTGACTCCGCTGGCGACTCTTGGCGTCCTCGAGTTCGCCCGAATCATCCTCGCCGAAGCGGCGCTGAGCTTCCTCGGTCTCGGTATCCAATACCCGGGGGTCTCGTGGGGTCTCGACATCAGCCGCGCCGGCGACCATGAGCTGTTCGGCAACCAATGGCTGATCATCTATCCGGGTCTTCTGCTCAGCCTGACAGTGCTCGCGGTCAACCTCCTGAGCAGTTGGTTGCGCGTGGCGCTCGACCCGCAGGAGCGGGAGAAGAAGTTCGCGGCGACGGTCATCGGGTCCGGGAAGGGCGCGCTGTGAGCGTCGAGCATCTCGGGGCGACTGAGACTGAGGGGACCTCCATAGGCGAGACGATTCTCGAGGTCGAACACCTCACCATCAAATTCTTCACACGGCGAGGGATTGTGCACGCGGTCCGCGATGTCAGCTTCACCGTTTCCAAGGGCGAGACACTCGGTTTGGTCGGCGAGAGCGGATCCGGCAAGAGCGTGACCGCCCAGGCCTTGATCGGTCTGACCGAGCTCCCAGGAAAGATCACCGGTGGCGATGTGCGCTGGAAGGGCCAATCACTGGTCAACAATGCCGAGGCAACCTTGGCACGGGTCCGCGGCAACGAGATCGCGATGGTGTTCCAGGATCCAATGACATCGCTCAACCCGGTGTTCAGCATCGGGATGCAGATCACCGAAGTCCTGCGGCGGCACATGGGAATGAACAGGCGCCAGGCTCGCGAGCGAGCCGTGGAACTGCTGGACCTCGTCGGTATCG
Source organism: Ilumatobacteraceae bacterium (assembly GCA_031408175.1). Classification (GTDB taxonomy): domain Bacteria; phylum Actinomycetota; class Acidimicrobiia; order Acidimicrobiales; family Ilumatobacteraceae; genus JAENVT01. The sequence goes on along the minus strand of JANOJI010000001.1, from coordinate 7,744 downwards.
CCAATCCTCGCGACCGCGTCAAGCAGTACGCACACGAAATGTCGGGAGGTATGCGTCAACGCGTCCTCATTGCCATGGCGCTCGCTTGCGAACCGCAACTGTTGGTCGCCGATGAGCCCACCACGGCGCTCGACGTCACGATCCAGGCCCAGATCCTCGATCTGATCGCCGATCTTCAGCAGCGGCTCGGGCTGGCCGTTCTGTTGATCACACACGACCTGGGCGTGGTGGCAGGTCTCTGCGACCGCGTCGCGGTGATGTACTCGGGCAAGATCGTCGAGCTGTGTACGGCAGACGAGCTGTATTCCAAACCGGGCCATCCGTACTCGGCCGGTCTGCTGCGAAGCACGCCACGGCTCGACATTGTCATGCCCCGGCTGGTGTGCATCGAGGGTTCGCCTCCCGATCTGGTCGAGCCCCAGGCGGGTTGCTCGTTCGCGCCGCGGTGTGCGCTGGCGATCACGCCCTGCCTGCAGGAGACGCCGGGTCTCAAGACGCATCCCGACGGACGCAAAGTGGCCTGCTGGCGCGCATTCGAGGCCGCCGATGTCTGACTCGACGATTGCTGCCCGCCAGGCGGTCGCCGCGCCTGGCGCTGCTGCTCACGGCGCCGTTCCGCTGATCGAAGTCGACCATCTCAGCATTCGCTTCCCCGTCGGACGGAGCGGATTCTGGGGCAAGCAGGTCAAGTACGTCCGTGCACTCGACGACGTCTCGTTCTCGATTGCAAAGGGCGAGACGCTCGGTTTGGTCGGCGAGAGCGGATCCGGCAAGACAACGGTCGGGCGCGCCGTTCTGCGGCGGATCACGCCAGCTGAGGGCACGATTCGTTTCCGTGGCGACGACATCACCCAGACCACCGGCGAACCCTTGCGCAAGCTCCGCCGCCACATGCAACTCGTCTTTCAAGACCCGTATGCAAGCCTCAATCCGCGTAAGACCATTCTCCAACTGGTTGGTGAACCGCTGATCGTTCACGGCCTCGCGAAGAACAGCGAGGAGGCCCGCCCAATCGTTCGAGATCTCCTCGATCGATGCGGACTGCCGGTCGACACCATCGACCGCTACGCCCACGCGTTCAGTGGGGGGCAGCGTCAACGAGTCGGTATCGCTCGTGCGCTCGCGTTGAGTCCCGACTTCATCGTTGCCGACGAGCCGGTTTCCGCACTCGACGTCTCGGTGCGCGCCCAGGTCGTGAACCTGTTGCAGGACCTCCAGACCGAACTCGGACTCACCTATCTGTTCATCGCCCACGACCTGTCGGTGGTGCGCCACATCTCGCACCGCATCGCGATTCTGTATTCGGGCAAGCTCGTCGAGATCGCTCCCACGCATGCGCTGTACGAAACGCCGCTGCATCCGTATACCGAGGCGTTGCTCTCGAGCGTGCCGATCCCTGATCCGCCGCTGCAACGGGCGCGGCGGCGCATCGTGCTGCAAGGCGAAATCCCGAACCCCGTCAACCCTCCCATGGGTTGCCGGTTCCAGACCCGATGCCCGCTCGTCCAGGATCGATGCCGCGTCGAGAGCCCGCCACTCGAGGAGAAGGCACCGGGCCATTGGGCCGCATGCTTCGTTCGTTGATCTCCGCCGATCCGCAGGGTCTCAACACGAGGATCGGAAGCGAGCGGGCGAGAGGTCGGCGACGGTCACCATCCGTTCGGTGATCGCCGCCGGCAGCTGCTCGCCATGAACCATTGAGGCGATTGCTTGTGCAATGGCCGGTGCGGTTTTGATACCACCTCCGGCCTGCCCGACGAGCCACCAGAAGCCTGACTCGGTCGGCTCCTCACCTACGACAGGAGCCGCATCGGGGCTGAACGTTCGCAGACCTGCCCACGCTCGTCGAACGCTGCGCACCGGTAGTGTCGTCGCCTGTTGGACACGATCGAGTGCCAGTGCGACGTCGATCTCCTCGGCCCGAGCGTCACACGGCTCGCTACGTGTGGCATCCGCCGGCGAGATCAACAGGCCTCCGGATTCCGGCTCGAAGTAGTAGCGACTGGCCACATCCATGACCAGTGGCCAGCTCGGATCCACGTCGGCGAGCGCCGCGATGCATGCCGTCCGTCGCATCGGTTCCAGACCGAGCGTTGGCACGCCGGCACGCTCGGCGATCACGTCGCCCCAGGCTCCCGCGGCGTTGATCACGACTGGGGCGCGCAGCGTGTGCGCCGACGTCGTCACCTCCCACATGTCGCCGTCTCTTCGGAGCTTTGTGACCTCTGACGACGTGATCAGTTGGCCGCCGCGTTGTCGAAAGCCACGTACGAAGCCTTGCAGGAGAGCGTCGGTGTCGATGGCCATGGCATCGGGTTCGAACGTGCCCCCACCGGCGATGGCTTCAGGATGGAAGTGCGGAACCAGTTCGAGAACCTCGGCGGGCGTCAGCCGCCGTACCGACGGAGCGATACCGCGAGCCGAGTGGGCGAGCTCGTCCAACAGTTCGGCATCAGCGAGTTCGCCGACCCACAGCAGACCGCGCGGCGAGAGCAGCGAATGGTCGACGAAGCCCGCTGGCGGTGATTCGAAGAACGAACGGCTGGCCGCGGCGAGCGCGCACACGACCCGATGGCCCGATGTTTCCGACAGCACGGACGCAGATCTTCCGGACGCGTGGTAACCGGGCGCATCGGCCTGCTCGAGGAGAATCACGCTGCAGTGCGCCGCCAATGCCCATGCAGCCGATGCACCGGCAATGCCGGCCCCGATGACGATGATCGAGGCTTCCGAGCTACCCGTCATGTCGAGGAGCGGACACCGGATTCGTGACGTTCATCCGTTGTCGATGTGGACACCGCGAGGTCTCGCTTCACCGACGCCATGTGCTGGAACGTGCAACTACGGGCGTGCTCGGTGTCGCCCTGCTCGATCGCATCGAAAATCCTCTGGTGCTCGTCCCATCCCATCAGGCCGCGCGAGTCGGCCAGCATGCTGAACACCAGCTCGGTCTTGTGGCGAAGCGGCGCAACGACGGTCTCCAGATACTCGTTGCCGGATGCTCTCTCGATCGCGATGTGGAACTCGCGGTGCATTGCTGCTGCAGTCACGAGATCGTTGTTCGCCGATGCTCGCCGGCCAGCCTCGAGGCAGTCGTGGAGGGCCTTCAGATCGTCGTCGCTTCGGTTCTGGGCGGCCTGTTCTGCGGCGTATGCCTCGATCACGCTACGTAGATCGAGCAGTTGGCGGATCTTCATCGGATCGAGCTTGCTGACGTAAGCGCCGCGCCTGGACACGACTTCCACCAATCCGGTGCCTTCGAGTGCGCGGATTGCTTCGCGGACAGGGTTGCGTGACACGCCGAGCTGTTCGGCCAAGCGGTCCTCGAACAGACGCTCGCCTTGCTGCAGCTCTCCTCGGGTGATCATGCCCCGGATCTCGTCTGCCACGACCTCGCGAAGGGTTCGATGCGATTCGCCGATGGTCACGACCTCACGATAGGTCTCTCCGAGACCCGCGACTCGTCTCATGATCGTGGGCGGGCCTTCTCGGTGTTGCATAATGTATACGAATGGAGGCAATCGTGTCGGACATCTCAGGACTGGCGCATCTCGCGGCCGGGGTGGCGGCCGTCGGGGCGGGCGTCGTGAATGCCGTCGCCGGTGGCGGAACGTTGATCTCGTTCCCTGTTCTGACCGCTATCGGCGTGCCGGCGATCCGTGCGAACGCCACCAACACCGTCTCGCTGTGCCCGGGCTACATCGGTGGAACGTACGGGCAGCGTAGAGACCTCGCAGGCCTTCAGCGCGGCTTGCGGCCGCAGCTGATCACTGCGGTACTGGGTGGACTGACAGGTTCTGTGCTGCTGATCATCAGCAGTGAGGCCGTGTTTCGCAACATCGTGCCCTATCTCATTCTCGGTGCCTGCGCGCTGCTTGCGCTACAGGACCGTCTGCGCAGTTTGCTGCTGTCGAGGACACGTTCCGGCGGCTCGCACGCCGTTCTTGAAGTCTCGGCCGTGACGGTCGCATCGATCTACGGGGGATACTTCGGTGCAGGCCTCGGCATCATGCTGATGGCGGTACTCGGCCTGTTCTCGGAGCTTCCGTTCAACCGCTTGAATGCCGTCAAGCAGTTGTTGTCGTTCCTGGTCAATGTTTCGGCCGCGCTGTTCCTGGTCTTCTCTGGCAAGGTCGAGTGGACGATTGTCGCGGTCATGGCTCCGGCCAGCCTGATCGGTGGTCATCTCGGTGGCAGGGTCGCTAGTTCGCTGCCACCGAAGAAGATGCGCTTCGGCGTGATTGTGTTCGGAGTGATCGTGGCGATCGTGTATCTCGTCCGCTGAGCCGGCGAATGAGCGAATGAGGTTGGGCGGGCCTTCAGTGGGAGAAGTGCACGCGGGTGCTGGTCATGTTCTCGCCGTCACCCTCGCGCTCGACGATCTTGAGAGCATCGGGAAGATCCCCCATCTTCCACCCGAACCGCTTACGACGGAGTCACAGTGACGGGACGCCCGTCCGATGTGCACCAAAGCTGCACGGGACTGGAGCGCACTCGGCGATACAGCAGCGCACTGGACGGCCTGCCCGGACTGAGCCGGACGGTCCCGGTGGCGTCCTCGTGGACTCAGAGCAGGCGGACGGTGCCTTGCTTGGGATCGACTTCGACGTGTGCGCCGTGGGGGATGCGGGTGGTGGCTCCGTGGGCGCCGATCACCGCCGCAAGGCCGAACTCGCGCGACACGATCGCGGCGTGGCACAGCGCTCCGCCCTCTTCCACCACGAGGGCGCCGATCACGGGCAGCAACGAGTTCACCGACGGTCCGGTGAACGGCGCGACCAACACATCGCCGGGCTCGAGCTGATCGAAGGCGAGCATCAGGTCGCGTACCACGCACGCCCGCCCGCGGTAGGTGGTGTCGCCGATGCCGATGCCGCTCACGGTGGATGGCTCGTCGTCTGCGGGCGGTGGCGTGGCGTCGGCAGCGAGGATGGCCATGATCGCTGCGGTGGCGCGAGCCATCGCCTTCGGGAGTGCATCGAGTGGGGGAGGAGCCTCGGGCTCGCCGAGCAGTCGGGGCGGGGGTGTGGCTTCGATGCGGTCGCGCTCGGCAGCACGCTCGGCGAGCTCGTCGGCCGATGGTCCGTCTGCGCCTCGCAGCACGCGACCGCGCAGCACACGGTCGAGCTCGTCGGGGAACAGCTCGACGATGTGCGCAACATCGTGCACGCCTCCGGCTGCGAGGACGCGTCGCCCTGCTTCCAGTAGGGCGCGCCGCACCAGTCCGCACGGCCAGTTCCAACACAGGCCGCGGATGTCTTCGCGCTGGCGATGTCCGTAGCGAGCTTCGGCCAGCAACTCGTCGAAGTGTGCTCGGTGCTCGGCAGGGACGCGGGCGCGAACAGCTGCGTCGTCGGGTTCGGCCACGTAGAGATGCTCGGTGGCACCGAGCAACGCCGCCAGCTGCAGCGCTGGAACCTCGGCCAGTGTGGGCCGGTCGACGTCGTCGCTCGTGACTGTGCGCCACATGTGCAGCTCGAGCCAGGCATCGACGGCTGCTCGGGCGTCGGGGCCGAGTGCTCGCACGTCGTCCACCGAATCGAGCGACGCCTCTGGCACCCCGCTGTGCTTGATGGCGCGGGCCACCGGGCGCAGCATCACGGCCGTCTCGACCGTTGCCGGTGAGCCGCCGGCGAGCAGGCCGGCCGCCTCGTTGGCGCTGATTCCCCACCTCTCGCAGTGAGCCAAAAGATCGCCGGTCGGCACAAGATCGCCGCCGTGTGTCGCCAGGTTCCTGCGTGCCGATTGTTCGAAGTGCGACAGCGCGCTCGCAATGTGTGCCGCAAGCTCGACATCGTCGAGGGCGCCGGGCTCGACAGCCTCCAGCGCACGGTTCTTCTCCAGCTGCGCAGACCGGTCGCGGTTGAACCACTGGTCGACCTCCTGGCGCCAACGCCGTTGCGCGAACGCCTGCTCGGCAGTCTTGGCGCGCCGGCGCAGCTCGGGGTGCAAGCGGGCGATCAGCTTCATCACGAACGTCGGCGGCGGTGCCTTGGGCGTAGAACCGGGTTTCTCGCCAACGGCCAGCGGGCGCATGTACAGGCAGCCGTGGACGAACTTGGCCTGCACGGTGACGAGCGGCAGGCCGTAGCGCTGCATCGGCTCGACGATGCCTGCTTCGAACGCTCGCTGATAGGTGTCGCGCAGGAAGGGGGAGAGCGGCCGTAGCCCGTGGTGGGCGGTCTCGAGTTCCCATTGGCCGGGTGCCGGCGGTTCGAACGTCACGGCGGGTGGTGCGGTGCGCGTGGTGCGGTCGATCATGGTGCCCCCTTGGCTCGCGACTGACTTAATCATGTCTGTCGACTGCCGTCAATACGAAATGGTGTCATCATGGCGTAGATCTGACAAGATGGTCGTGCCAATATCGCCGGAGAGTGCCGATGATCGAATCACCGAAACGAGCCACGAGCAAGCCCTACACCTCAACGTTACGCGACCGTCAGGTGGCCCAGACGCGGGAGTTCATTCTCGACGCCCTGACCACGCTGCTCGGCGATCGACGCGCCGACGAGGTGACCACGCGCGACATCGCCGCGGCAGCCGGGGTTTCAGAGCGCACGGTGTATCGCCATTTTCCCGATCGCGACGCCCTGCTCGAGGGGTTGTCACAACGGTTGCCCAAACTCGACGGCGTCAAACCATCGTTCGGAGTGGGGGGCCTCGACGCCATCGCTCCCACCAGCCGCCGCCTGATGGAGTTGCTCGACGAGCACTACGTGACCGCTCGCGCCGAGGCGGTGTTCAACGCTGATCCGCGCCGCTTCGCAGCCGACACCCAGGCCAACACACGCGAGATGCGCGAGTTGCTGGCGAAGGGACTTCCCGAGCTCGGCGAGCGCGAGCAGCTTCGCATCGCCGCCGTGATCCGCTGCTTGGTGTCGACGCAGGCGTGGCTGCGGATGCGGGAGGAGTTCGGTGTACCCGGTGCCGAGTCAGGCCCTGTGGTGGCGTGGGTGATCGACACCATCATCCGCGAACTCCGCGCCGGCAACACCCCCACCGCGAGGTAACGGAGTGATTCACTCGGGGGCGGTGCCGGTCCGGAACTGGCGCCAAGACCCCGCCGCTCATGGGTCTTTTCCCGCACGGTGAGGCGCGAGAATGGTCATCTTCAGCATGAAGTTGCGATCCAGGTTCCATGGAAGCCTTCGTGGAGTCGGAACGGAATTCGGATGGTCGTTACTGGGCCAGCGCCGATGTCGAGGGCGTCGAGCACGACGAGATCGGTGCGATTCTCGGTTCGGCGGCCGACAATCGTGATCAGCCAACCGTCCCCCTCCGGAGCATCCGCAGGCCGCCTGTGTCAGCAAGGCAACCGTGTACGCCTTGTTCACGTCCAAGGATCGGTTGTTCGCGGCAGCCATCGAGCGAGAAGGCAGCCGTCAGATGGCCGCAATCGACGCCACGGACGATGCCCCTCTCGCCGACGTGCTCCTTCGTTTTGGCACGGATGCCGCTGCACTGTTGCTCAGCCCTTCGAACACCGCTATGACGCGAACGGTGTCGGGCGAATCCGTCCGTTCCCCGGAAGTGGGTCGGTTGTTCCACGCCAACGGACCCGACCGTCTGATCCGTCGATTTGCGGGCTACCTCGCATTGGCGAGAGTCGTGGTGAGCTCCGCAAGGCCAATTCCCGACTCGCGGCGGCCCAGTTCCTGGCTGTGATCGTTGGTGATCTGCAACTCCGGCTGGCATTGGGCCTCGCCCCGCCGTCGCGGGCAGAGCGGCGAAACGTGGTGAAGGC
>JANOJI010000559.1:0-7790 GCA_031408175.1 Ilumatobacteraceae bacterium | reverse complement strand
TTCCCTTCACGGTCTCGCCGGCAGACGTGTGCAACAGCGTGCCTTCTGCCTCGGGGTCGCCGGCGATGCCGTCGGCTTCGTTCGACGTGTCGGCAGCGCCGAACTCGGCGTATGGCGCTGCGGAGTACACGCTGGCCGTGTAGTCGTCATCGAAGAACATCTGCGAGGTCAGCACCGTCGAGTCGGCGAGATGAACCCGGAGGTGGACGTGTACGGCACGCCCCGAGTACCAGCCGGGATAGACAGTGAGGAATTCGACGATGCCGTTGTCGTCGGCAGTTTGCGTGCCACGCAGGAATGTCGTGCCGGTGCCTTCGTCCTTGCCGCCACCATTGTCGGTGAACGCCGAATAGTCGCCCGTCGCGTCGGCGTGCCAGATCTCCACCGTTGCGCCGGGCACGGGGGCACACGATTGGTTGATCACCCGCAGACCCAGCCGCATCGGGTGACCGGGATAGTCCTCGGTGATGTCACTGCGATCAAACTGCTCATCGAGCGGAAACGGGCCCGCGGTCATCTCGGGCAGCAGCGAACAGGTGCCCAGTCCCTCGAAGGCGGCAGCGGTCAGTGGCTGCACGACCGCCGTCGAGCTGGCCGCGGAACTCGAAACAACAGCGCTGTCGACTACTGCAGTATCGGGCACGGTCGTCAGCGCTGTGCTGTCAACTGCGACCGGGCTGGTGGCCGTAGGCGACGTCGCTGCGACGGTCGACCCCACCGACGAGTCGACGGTCGACGCTGTAGACGATCCGGAACCACTGCAGGCCGCGCCGGCAAGGCCCAGCACCGTGATGCCGCCGATCCGCAAGAAGGCTCGGCGATCGGCGAGCGGGGTGGTGAGCTGGTCTCTCGAAGACGAAGTCATGGCCAACATCAAACACCCGCCTGATGAGAACACCCCGTCACGATGTTGAGAATCAGTTTGGAAAACGACCCACGATCTCGGGCTGACTTGTCTGCATCGTGGCGAGTCGGCAGGATGGGCGAGTGGCCATGAGATTGACGTTGACGACATCACTCCTGGCTCTGCTGTCCGCATGCACATTCGGGCCCGGTGCGCTGCCCGACATCGCCACCACCACGACGTCGACCACTGCACCAACCACGACGACGACCACCACCACGATCCCACCGACGACGACCAGCACCACCACGACCAGCACCACCACGACCACGATTCCGCCGACCACCACCACGACGATCCCGTTGATCACCGAGGGCGCGGCCATCATCGTCGCCAATGCCTCGAATGTGAACGGTGCAGCGGCGCTGCTCGGTCAGGAGCTCGCCGCCAGGGGATTCCACGTCGCCGACGTGACCAACGCTGCGGGTATCGAGGATCGCCTCGAGGTCAGCAAGGTGTACTTCCTTCCGGCCGGTGCCGATGTCGCCGCGTCGGTCGGTCGGGTGATGGGCGGTATCACCGCCACGCGGATGCCGGTACCCGTCTCGATCACCGGCGGCCCGGCGGCGCTGGGTGAAGCAACCGTGGTCGTGATGTTGGGGAGAGATCTGGCCGACAAGAGTCCGATGCTGTCGGGTTGACGACGTTGTAGCCTGCCGCTGGCAATCACTCAGAGGAGACAGTCATGACAGGCAAGGATTCCCTCAACAGCGTGCTCTCACAGGTACCGCTGTTCTCGCTCTGCAACGCCAAGGAGTTGAAAGGCATCGCCCGTCTGACCACGGGACTGCGTTTGGCCGCTGGAACCGTCGTGGCCCGGCAAGGGGCGATCGGACACCAGTTTGCGGTCATCACCGAAGGGACCGTCAGTGTCACCATCGACGGAATGGCGATCGCCGCGCTCGGCCCAGGGGATTTCTTCGGTGAGATCTCGCTCCTCGATGGCGGAGCCCAGACCGCGACGATCACGGCCGAGACCGACATCGCCCTCGAAATCATCGGCCACGCCGAATTCACCGAGTTCCTGTTCACATCGCCGTCCGTGACCCGCAACATCTTGAAGGGCATCGCCACACGCCTTCGCGACGCCGATGTCAAGATTTCTGGCTCCGCCGCCGCTCCGCCACAAAGCTGAGGCTCAGGGGTCATTCTCGAAGCGATAGCCCATTCCCGAGTCGGTGATGAAGTGCCGCGGGCGAGCGCCATCAATTTCCAGCTTTCGACGGATGTGTGCCATGTGCACGCGCAGCAGATTGGGATCCGGATCGTATGAGGGCTCCCACACCGCGGTGATCAGCTGGCGATAGGTGACGAGTCGCCCGGAGTAACGCACCAGGTGCTCGACCATGGCCCACTCGGTCGGTGTCAGGCGAACCTCGACGTCGGCAGCGAACGCCCGGTGCGCTGCAAAGTCGAGCCGGAACGACGACGTCGTGACCTCGGCGGTTGATTCGTCGGCATCGAGCGTGCGCCGAACCACGGCGCGTACCCGAGCCAGCAACTCGGCCATCCCGAACGGCTTGGTGACGTAGTCGTCGGCGCCGGCATCGAGGGCTTGCACCTTCGATTTCTCGTCGTCGCGAACGGTGAGCACGATGATCGGCACGCTGGTCCATCCCCGTAACGCCTGAATCACCAGCACGCCATCCATACCGGGCAGTCCGAGATCCAGCAGCACGACATCGGGGTGCTCGCTCGCCGCGATCTGGATGGCGCGTTCGCCGGTGTCAGCCTCGAACACCTCGTACCCCCGAACACCCAGGTGCAGGCTCAGGGCACGACGGATCTGCGGCTCGTCGTCGACAACCAGGACGCGAGTCACGAGACAACTCCGGTCTCCGCCATCGGCAGGGCGATGATCACTGTCAGGCCACCGCCCGGTGTGTCATCGAGCTCCAACCGTCCGTGCATGGCCTGCACGAAGCCCTGGGCGATGGACATTCCAAGGCCCACACCATCGGCAGATCGATCATCGCCGAGCTGTTGGAATGGTGCCATCACCTTGTCGCGAAGTTCCTTCGGAATACCGGGGCCGCGATCGATGGTGCACACGTGGATCTCGTCGCCCACCACGCCAACGGTCAGGCGAACGGGAACATCTCCGGCGTGCCGCAACGCGTTGGTCACCACGTTGTGCAGGCTTCGCTCCAGCAGCGCAGCGTCACCATACGCAAGTGGCAAACCTTCGGGAATGTTCACGTCGACCCGATCGGCGGAGCTCCCGATGCCGGCCAGTGTGGCCGTGATCGACTCGGCCATGTCGACGGCCTGGTAGTTCACTGCGAGTGCGCCGATCTGCAGACGGCTGGCGTCGAGCAGGTTTCCAACCAGCCGGTTGAGACGATCAGCTTCCTCGTCAACGATCACGAGAGCATCGCGCACGTGCTCCGGGCGCCACTGCACGTCGGGATCCAACAACCCCGACACCATCGCCTTGATCGATGCCAGCGGCGTACGCAGATCGTGTGACACGGCACGAAGCAGAGCCGTTCGAACTACATCGATCTGCGCAAGTGCTTCGGCCTCGGCCGCCTCGTACCCTAGTTGCGAGCGTTCGATCCCGACGGCCAGTTGATCGGCCAACGCTCGCAGCACCCGCTGATCATCACCCGTCAGCGGGCGTCCGTACAGCTCGAGCCGGTGACCCACCTCGGGCCCCAATGCGTCACCCACCGACACTGTGCTGTCCGGTTGGGCGACCAATGGCTCGTTCGATGTGTCGTATCCATCATGGAGCCCGGTCACGGGCACCAAACGCACACGGTCCAACGCGAACGTGATACGAATCTGCTCGATGAGGCTCGGCAGCGCCTCGGGGTCGGCGGCCAGCGTTGCTGCAGATCGGGCCAATGCAGCTGCTTCGATGCGCGCCCGTTGCGATTCGTGCGCCCGGCGCGCTGCGGTATCGACCAGTGAACCGACGGTGATGGCCGCACCGACGAACACCACGAGGCTGACGATGTGCTCGGGCTCAGCGATCGTCAGGGTGTAGTACGGCTCGACATAGAACCAGTTCACCAACAGCGAGCCGAATACCGCCGCGACGGCAGCCACCACTCGCCCGCCGATCGCCGCGATCACCAACACGACGGTCAGCAGCAGCAGCAGTTCGGTGGTCACGGCGACCGACCCGCGGAAGGGCACCGTGACGGCGACCAGCACCGGCAGACCGATCGCCGTGAGCACCCACGCCAGCCGCCGGCGATTGCGCAGGGTTCCATCGGGGCGAGGACGATGTCGCGGTGTCGAATCAGCACTGACCTGGTCGGCAATGATGTGCACGTCGAGGCCGTCGGCCGACCTCATGACCCGACCGGCGAACGAGCCGTGCAGCAGTTCGTGCCATCGGCTGCGGCGACTTTCACCCAACACCAATTGCGTCGCTTTCTCGGCATGGGCAAACGACACCAAACCTTCGGCGGGCGATGGAGCAACGACGTCGTGCACCCGTCCACCGAGTTGTTCGACCAGTCGACGCTGGCCCGACAACAGCTCGGCGTCGTCGGTGGTCAACCCATCGTCGCTGAGTCCGTCGTTGGACGAAACGTGCACGCCCACGAAGTCTCCGCCGACCCGGCCGGCCATGCGTGCAGCGCGACGGATCAGCATGTCGCCACCTCGCCTGCCGGTGATGCCGACGACGATGCGTTCGCGGGTCTCCCATGTGGCGGTGATGCCGTGTTCGGTGAGATAGTTCGCCAGCGACTCTTCGACGCGATCGGCCACCCAGAGCAGCGCCAATTCCCGCAACGCGCCGAGGTTGCCAGGCCGGAAGTAGTTGCTCATGGCGGCATCGATGCGCTCTGCCGGATACACGTTGCCGTGGGCCATGCGTCGTCGCAATGCCTCGGGTGACATGTCGACCAGTTCGATCTGATCTGCCCGACGAACGATCGCGTCGGGCACCGTCTCGCGCTGCACCGTCCCGGTGATCTCGGCGATGACGTCGTTCAGCGACTCGAGATGTTGCACGTTCAGTGTCGAGATCACCTCGATACCAGCGTCGAGCAGTGCCTCGACATCTTGCCAACGCTTCTCGTTGCGAGAGCCGGGCGCATTGGTGTGGGCGTACTCGTCGACCAGCACGATGTCGGGATGGCGAGCCAGAACAGCCGCGATGTCCATCTCGTGCAGCGTGGTGCCGCGATACTCGACCGAGATGCGCGGCATGATCTCGAGATCACCGAGCTGCGCCTTGGTCTGCTCGCGCCCGTGCGTCTCCACCAGACCGACAACCACGTCGGCGCCTCGCTGCTTGCGACGATGGCCTTCACCCAACATCGCATAGGTCTTGCCGACCCCTGGCGCTGCACCCAGGTAGATCCGCAACGCGCCGCGAGGCATGGCTCAGTCTGCCAGTTCTCTACGCCGACAGATCATCAAGCACCCAAGTCATCGAGAGCCAGATTCAATTCGAGAACGTTGACCCCTGGTTCACCCAGCACCATCAGCTGCCGATCGTCGGTGTACTTCCGTACCAGGTCCTCGACGACCGAAGCATCGAGCCCGCGAGTGGTGGCTACTCGGGCGACTTGCAGCCGTGCATTGGCGATGGAGATGTGCGGATCGAGCCCCGAGCCCGAGGAGGTCACGGCGTCGACCGGCACCAACGCCTGATCGACCAACCCATTGTCGGTACGGTAGGCGGCTGCGCGCTCCTCGACGGCAGCCAACAGATCGGGATTGAGTGGCCCGAGGTTCGAGCCAGAGCTCGACGATCCGTCGTATCCGGCACCAGCGGCCGATGGACGTGGGTGGAAGTACTGCGGTGCGCTGAACGATTGGCCGATCAGCTTGCTGCCGACGACCACACCGTTGCGTCTGATCAAGGAGCCATCGGCCTTGTCGCCGAACGCCGCCTGTCCGACCGCTGTGCTGAGCAACGGGTAGGCGATGCCACAGATCAGTGTGAACACCGCGACCATCAGGATTGCCGGCCTGAGCTGGCGGAGTAATGCACGCATGTCACTTGACTCCCAGTGCAGAGACGATGATGTCGATGAGTTTGATCCCGATGAACGGAGCGAGAAGGCCGCCGCCGCCGTAGATCAGCAGGTTGCGCTGCAGCACCGCCGACGCCGCCACGGCGCGGAACTTGACCCCGCGCAACGCCAACGGCACCAGCACGACGATGATCAACGCGTTGAAGATGACCGCCGAGAGAATCGCCGACCGGGAGCTGCCAAGGTCCATCACGTTCAACGAATCGAGCGCAGGCAGCACACCGGAAAACATCGCCGGGATGATCGCGAAGTACTTGGCAACGTCGTTGGCGATCGAGAACGTCGTCAGCGACCCGCGCGTGATCAGCAACTGCTTGCCAACCTCGACGATCTCGATCAGCTTGGTCGGATTGCTATCGAGGTCGACCATGTTGCCGGCCTCCTTGGCAGCTTGCGTGCCCGTGTTCATCGCAACGCCAACATCGGCCTGTGCCAGCGCAGGAGCATCGTTCGTGCCGTCGCCGGTCATTGCAACGAGGTTGCCGCCCGCCTGCTCGCGCTTGATCAGCGCCATCTTGTCTTCCGGTGTGGCCTCGGCCAGGAAGCCGTCGACTCCCGCCTCGTCGGCGATCGCGGCTGCCGTCAGGGGGTTGTCGCCGGTGATCATGATGGTACGGATGCCCATCGCCCGCATCTGGTCGAAGCGTTCGCGCATCCCGGGCTTCACTGTGTCCTTCAGCCGGATCACGCCAAGAACCCGCCACGACGCCGCCGCCGAGCGGTCGATGACGACGAGGGGGGTCGCGCCGTCCTTCGACACCTGCTCGACGACCGGCAGCACCTCGAGGGGGAAAGACGCACCCTCCGCCTCGATGAAGCGGCGAACGGACTCCGCCGCGCCCTTGCGAACCTGACGGCCGCTGGAGAGATCCATGCCGGACATGCGTGTCTGGGCGGTGAACGGCACCAGCACTGCGCCGGGATCTTCCATCACCGTGAGGTCGAAGCAGTCGACCGCGAGTTCGACGATCGAGCGACCCTCTGGCGTCTCGTCGGCGAGAGACGAGACGAGGGCACCCTCGGCAACCTCGGCTGCTGTCACTCCTGTGAGGGGGATGAACTCGGCTGCCTGGCGCGAGCCGTAGGTGATCGTGCCGGTCTTGTCGAGGAGCAACGTGGTGCAGTCACCGGCGGCTTCCACGGCTCGTCCCGACATCGCCAACACGTTTCGTTGCACCAGGCGGTCCATGCCGGCGATGCCAATGGCCGACAGCAATCCACCGATCGTCGTCGGAATCAGGCACACCAGCAGGGCAACGAGCACGATGATGCTCTGCTCAGCGCCGGAGTAGATGGCGAACGGCTGCAGTGTCGCGACCGCCAGCAGGAAGATGATCGTCAGCCCGGCAAGCAAGATCGACAGGGCGATCTCGTTAGGGGTCTTCTGACGATTGGCACCTTCGACGAGGGCGATCATGCGGTCGAGAAACGTCTCGCCCGGCTTGGCGGTGATACGCACGACGATCTCGTCGCTCAGCACGCGGGTACCGCCGGTGACCGCTGAACGATCGCCGCCCGACTCGCGAATCACCGGCGCCGACTCACCGGTGATCGCTGACTCGTCGACCGTGGCTATGCCCTCGATGATCTCGCCATCGCCAGGAATCACCTCGCCGGCAACGACGACACAAAGATCGCCGACCTGCAGCGCAGCTGACGATCGTGGCGTCGTCGAGCCATCGGGCAGCCGGATCGTCGCGATCGTGTCGGCCCGCGTGCTGCGCAGCGCCGCAGCCTGGGCCTTGCCTCGTCCTTCGGCCATCGCCTCGGCGAAGTTGGCGAAGAACACGGTGAACCACAGCCACGCCGCAACCAGGCCGGCGAACGCGTTCTGATTCGCGTCACTGCTGGAGAAGTCGCGGATGAACAGGTACGTGGTCAGC
>JANOJI010000514.1:0-6597 GCA_031408175.1 Ilumatobacteraceae bacterium | reverse complement strand
GTCGCGCTCGGGGCGTTCGACGGTGATGGTGTGGTAACCAAAGGCATCGTTTTGGAAGATGCGGCTGATGGGCCACCCAGAACTACATGAAGGGTTACGAAACATTCAACGCCGAGCTGGTTTGGAGCTCGTTCAGCGACGAGACGGCCTCGAGATTTCGAGGTCGGGGTGGCACCCCGCAATCGCTTCAAGCGCAGATGGATCAATCGAAACAGGCGGGAGCTCAGATCGAGCAAGTCAACTACATCGGCGGTCAGTCGTTTCCCGATAGCACGAGCATGCATTTCTACGTCGTGCTTAGCCGCGGACCGCGATCGAATGGCGACGGCGACGTACGACTGTCGCCACTGCTCGGCGCCTACCTTGGTTGGCTCAATCCGGGGCTGGTCGCCGTCGGCTTGTTCCTCGGGTTTTTCGCCGGTGCGGTGGTTGGCGTAGCGATGATGGCCAGCGGCCGCGCCGGGCGCAAGACCGCCGTACCGTTCGGACCGTTCCTGGCTCTCGGCACGATCGTTGCGGTGTTCGTCGGTCAGCGATCCATCGACATCTTCATGCGCCGCTGATCAGATCGACTTCTTGGTCTGTCCCAGCACCCCATACATCGCCTGCACCAGTGCCACGGCCACGAAGCCGACGATCAGGCCGACGAAGATGATCATGATCGGCTCGAACATCGTCGTGAACTTCTTGATCCGGGTTTCCAGCTCACGATCGAAGTACAGGCTGGCGACCTCGAGCTGATGGTCGAGCGTTCCCGTTTCCTCGCCGACCTTGAACATCTGCTTGGCCGCACCGGGGAACAACTCGGTAGCCGCGAGGGGCTTGGAGAATCCGCCGCCCTCGACCATCTCGACTTGAGCGATCTCGAGGCGCTCTCGGAAGACGACGTTGCTGGTCGATTCGGTCGTCGTCTTCATGCCTTCCGGTAGGGGAACCCCAGCTTTGACCATTGCCGCCAGGATGCGACAGAAGCGCTCGAGAATTGCGTACTCGATGATGCCCTTGATGACCGGAATTCTCAGGACCAGCTTGTCTTTGATCGGTCTTCCACTGTCGGTCTTGAACAGCCAGTACATGGTTCCCGCAAACGCGCAGAAGACGCTGAACGGGATGTACCACAGCGTGCTGAACAAGGTCGCCACGAACAGCAAAGCCCGAGTGGTGAAGGGAAGGTCGGCGTTGAGCTCCTCGAACAACGGCTTGAACTGCGGCAGCACGTAGCCTGCCAGCACCACCACGGTGAACATCGCCATCACCATGACAACCCCGGGGTACGACAATGCCTGCACGACCTTCGATCGAGTCTCCAGCTCGCGTTCGAGGTACCCGGCCAGGCTCTCCAACGTCTCGTCGAGATTGCCGGTGAGTTCGGCCGACTGCATGATTCCGATGTAGTAGTTCGGAAAGCACTCCGGGTGCTTGCCGGCGACCTCGGACAGGGTGCCGCCGTTGCGGAGATCGTCGACCATCATCGTGATGGTGCGTTGCAGCGCGACATCCTGAGTCTCGTCACCGATGATCTGCATCGCCTCGGTGATCGGGATGCCGGCCTTCACGAAGACGGCGAGCTGGCGCGTGAAGTGCATCAGCTCCTTCTTCTTGACCTTCTCCTTGGTCAACTCGAAGTCGAGTGCGCCACGCTTCTCTTGGATCTTGACCGGGTAGAGATTCTGATCCAGCAAGGCGGCGCGCGCATCGCCGAGGGTGTCGGCTTTCGTAACGCCTTCGACGGACGCTCCTGTCGCGTCGATGGCTGCATATGCGAACCTGGGCATTTTCGTGGCTCCTAGCTGGCGTAAAGGGTCTTGATGACTTCGGGGACTGTGGTGACGTCGTTCTCGACCAATGCCATGCCTTCGCGCAACATCGTGCGCATGCCTTGGGCGACGGCGAGCCGACGGAGTTCTTCGGTGGTTGCCCAACCGACGATCAGGCGACGGAGTTCGGGGGTGATGCGCAGCAGTTCGTACACACCGATGCGGTCGCGGTAACCGGTGCCGGCGCAGAAGTTGCAGCCGGCGCCGTGGAAGAACTGCGACTTGTCGCTGCCGCCGCTGTGCTGCCGGAACGCAGCCAGCTCGTCGGCGCCAGGGGTGTACGGCTCCTTGCACGCGTCGCAGATACGCCGCAGCAAGCGCTGGCCGATCACTCCCACGACGGCCGAGGCGATCAAGAACGCTTCGATGCCCATGTCGAGGAAGCGGTGAAGCGCGGCAACGCTGTCGGTGCCGTGAAGTGACGACAGAACAAAGTGACCGGTGAGAGCAGATTGAACAGCGATGCGAGCTGTATCGGCATCTCTGATCTCGCCCACGAGGATCACGTCAGGGTCTTGACGAAGAATTGCCTTCAAGCCCGTGGCGAACGTCAGCCCGGCCTGCTCGTTGGTCTGGATCTGGTTGATGCCGGGGAACACGTACTCGACCGGATCCTCGACCGTGGTGACGTTGGTGCCCGTCGAGTTGACCTCGAGCAGCGACGCGTACAGCGTGGTCGTCTTGCCGGCGCCTGTCGGGCCGGCGCAGATCACCATGCCAAACGGCGAGTGGATCATCTTCGAGTAGTGCAGGTACGTCTCGCGAGGAAAGCCGAGCTCTCCCAGACCGATCATCGAGCGGCTCTTGTCGAGAATTCGCATGACGATCTTCTCGCCGAACACGGTCGCCACGCTGGCCACGCGGACGTCGACCTCTTTGCCGTCGATCACCGTCGAGAACTGACCGTCCTGCGGCTTGCGCTTCTCGACGATGTTCATGCCGCTCATGATCTTCAGGCGGCTGCTCAGGGCAGGATGCACGCTGATCGGCAAGCTGAACGCCTCGACCAGATGGCCGTCGATGCGGAATCGGATTCGCAGCTTGTCGTCAAGCGGCTCGACGTGGATGTCGGACGTGCGGTCGCGCATCGCCTGGCTGACGATGCGGCTGACCAACTGGATGATCGGAGCCTGGTCGTCGAGACTCACTTCGGCGGCGGCAGCGGCCACCTTGCTCTGGTCGTCGCCGACCTCGAAGACCTTGACGAGCTTTTCGATCTCGTCGTTGGCTCGATACGTGCGATCGATGAAGGTACGGATCGTCGCCGGGTCGGCAACGGTCCACCGCACCGGGCGGCCTGCTGCGGCTTCGACGGCTCGACGCCGCCACGGACTCGGGTCGGCGGCGATCACGACGATCGCTCCACCCTCTTCGGCGATGCCGATCACGCAGTGAGCGCGGACAATCTTCTCGTCGAGGAAGTCCTTCGCATTGTCGGGCAACTCGATCGACTTCGAATCGAGCAGATCGACCTCGGTGACTTCGGCGATCGCCGCAGCCACCGCGACGCGATCGACCGCGAACCGGCCGAGGACTGTGTCGGCGAACTGCAGCAGGTCGCCATTGGCGGCCGAGAGGCCGATGGCCAGATGCTCGGCGCTGAGTTGCTCGCCCTCGACCAGGATCTGGCCGACACGCATGCACTCCGCTGCCGCCTCGCCCGGAACCGCCAACGCGGCCTGCGGACGTGGGGCCGGCAAGGTCCCTTCGGTCGAATCTTTTGTCTTCTGGAACAGTGCCATAGTGCCCGTCTCCCGCCAGTGGGGGCTATACCAACTCCGCGTCAAAATGACGAGAAGCTGGGCTCCGATGATGTGCTGTCACTGCCCGCCGGCAGCGATTGATTGGTGGTCGGTGACGGGAATCCGCCACCTCCGTTCGCTTCGACCTTGCGGACGAACTGATTGGGGTTGAGCTCAAGCAGCGCTCGCTCGATCTCCTCGAGCCGCTCGAGTTGAACGGCCTCACTGACGTCCATGGTGTCGGCCAATTGCGCTTCGATCTCCGACATGCGCAACGCGGTGGCGTCGAACTTCTCCTCCTGCGACGAGATGAATCGGTCGACTTCGATCCGTACCAGCATCGCTTCGCCAACTGCGCTGGAGAGTTGCTCCTTCACCGCACTGATGGCCTCTTCGTCGACCTTGGCAATGTCCTCGGCCATACCGTCCATGCGGTCGCCGGCTTCCAGCAGCTGCGCTTCCAGATCGACGAGCCGCTTGGACAATGCGCCCATAGCTTCGTCGAAGCCTGCACCGATGCGGCCGAGCGCGGCGTCGATGTTGGCGATCTTCACACCGTTGTGCTCGTTGATGCGCTCTTCCATCGCCAGCGCCCGGTCGACCATCTTCATGTCGATGGCATCGACGCGCTGCGACAGGATCTGGCCGTGCTCGGCAAGTTGGCGAGCCACATCGGCGCCGGTCTGATCGACCAGTCCGCGCACATCGCCGATGCGCTGGTCGAGTGTTCGTGTCACGGTCTGATCGCCGTCGTCCATGCGCTGCGACAGCGCGGCAACGGTCTCGTTGATGTGCGAGACGATCGAGGCAGCCTGCTCATCGAATCGGCGGCTCGACTTGTGTAGTTCGTCGATCTGCGTCTCGACAGCGGAAGTCTTGTGTTCGAGGTACTCGCGCAACCCCTGGCTGACCACCGCGAACTGAGCCGGCAACTCGGCCTGAACCAAGGAAGGCAGACTCGCCAGCTTGGCGTTGATCGTCGTCAGCGTCTGATGCTGATGATTGGCGAATTCGGCGAGGCGCTCCTCCAATGCCGCCTGGAGGGCAGCCTGGTAGCGGTCATTGGCCTGCTGATTGGCATCGACCCGAGAGGTGAGCGCCTCGAGTTGCTGCACGAACTCGGCATGCATCTCCTGGCGCGCTGTCTCAGCGGCCTGACGGGTGGCCTCGACCTGCTTCGACATCGTCGACACGTATTGCGTGAGCTGACGCTCGACCGCTCCGGCGATGGTCGCCGCGAGAATATCGGTCGACGACGGAGCCGCCGCCGCCGCTGGTGCGGGCGGCGGGGGTTCGGTCGGTGCCGCCGGCACCCATGCCGGAGTCGTCGGTAGTTCGTTCGCCACGGACAATGCATCGGCCGAACTTGCCCCAATCTTGAGAGATCTTTGCCGACTACGGTGGCGTTGTGCGCGTCCATTTGATCGACGGAACCTATGAGCTATTCCGCCAGCATTTCGGCCAGGCTGCCCGCCACGCCGATGCCGGGCCGTTCGCTGCGACGGTTGGAGTGCTCGCCTCCACACTGCAGCTCGTGAGCGAAGGCGCCACGCATGTGGGCGTCGCCAGCGACCACGTGATCGAGAGCTTCCGCAACGACATGTGGGCCGGCTACAAGACCAGCGCGGGCATGGACCCGGTGTTGCTGCACCAGATCCCGATCATGGAGGAAGCCCTTGTAACCGCGGGATTCACGACGTGGGCGATGGTCGAGTACGAGGCCGATGATGCTTTGGGTGCTGCCGCAGCGGTCGCCGACGCCGACCCTCGCGTCACACAGGTGGTCATCGTCACGCCCGACAAGGACCTCGGTCAATGTGTGCGCGGCACCCGCGTGGTTCAGTACGACCGGCGCAAGGGCGAGATCGTCGACGAGGCCGCAGTCACGCTGAAGTTCGGCGTCGGCCCGGAATCAATCGCAGACTATTTGGCGCTCGTCGGTGACACCGCCGACGGCTATCCGGGGATCGCCGGTTGGGGTGCGAAAAGCGCTGCCGCTGTGCTGGCCAAGTTCGGCTCGATCACCGCGATTCCGCCGTCGTCGGGCGACTGGGGGCTGCCCGCAGTACGCGGCGCGGCGAAGTTGGCGGTCACGCTGCGCGACGATTTCGAGCTCGCACTGCTGTTCCGACGGATCGCCACGATCGAGATCGATGTGCCCGTCGGTCGCGTCGACGATTGGCGGTGGGCAGGACCGACGGACGACTTCGCAGCCATGGCGGACCGCCTGGGAGCACCCCACCTTGTGGCACGAGCCGCACGGTTGGCAGAACGACTTGCACCCGCCGACTGAGGTGACGGCCAGGCTACCTGCGGCACACAAGCGCTGCCGTTGAAGGCTGCTACCTCCCGGTCCTGACCTGATTCCCGGACGCCCGTCGCACAGGGCCCGACCGTCACCTCACCCGGCGGGTGCCAAGTTCAGTGGTGCAATCCTAGCGTGACCGCTACCCTTGCGCTCCCCAGGAGGGGTGCGAGAGCGGCCGAATCGGCACGCTTGGAAAGCGTGTGAGGGGCAACCCTCCGTGGGTTCGAATCCCACCCCCTCCGCTGTGACGGCACTACTGACCGACGACGACGCAATGCGGTTGGCGCTCGACCAGGCGGCAGCAGCCGCCGCCTATGGCGACGTGCCGATCGGCGCTGTGGTGGTCCGCGACGGGAAGGTGATTGCGGCCAGACACAACGAGCGCGAACTGACCGGCGACCCCACCGCCCATGCGGAGGTACTGGTGATACGCGACGCATCGGCCGTGGTCGGGCACTGGCGACTGATCGACTGCACGCTGTACGTGACGCTGGAGCCATGTGTGATGTGTGCCGGTGCGCTCGTCAATGCACGAATCGGCCGCGTCGTGTTCGCAGCCATCGACCCGAAGGCCGGCGCCATCAGCAGTCTGTACGAAGTCTGCAGCGACCAGCGGCTCAATCATCGACCTCCGGTGACGGCCGGTCTGTGTGCCGAGGAGTCAGGTGCGATGTTGCGGGCATTCTTCGCCGACCGTCGCACGTAGAGCTGGAGCTAGAACCCGGCACCC
>JANOJI010000319.1:0-25595 GCA_031408175.1 Ilumatobacteraceae bacterium | reverse complement strand
GCGCTGCGAGAACTCGGCGTCGACCAGTTCAGCATCTACCTGCAACACGACGACAAGGACCACACCCTGCAGGTGTACGGCGAGAAGGTCATGCCCGCCATCGCGGAGACGGTCAAGGCCAAAGCGTGACAGCCGATACGAGCAGCCTGACCCAGATCGCCGTCACCTCGCCTGCTACGAGATATCGACACCTTCGCCGCCTGCGGAGGGCGGCGATGTTCGTATTGTCGATGGTGGTTGTCGCGGTCGGCTGGGAGCTCTACAAGAGTCTCGGACCGCAAGATGGCGGCAACGTGCTCGGCTGGAAGATCTTGCCGAGGGCCAAGGACCGAGTCATGCCACACGTGTCCGACATCCTCTCGCGATTCGGTGATCCGATCAGCCGGGCTTCGGACGAGACGGTGTTCTCGGTCGTGATGAAGGCGGTTGGCTACTCGTTCCGATTGGTTCTTGCGGGCTTCGTCATCGGCTTGGTGGCAGGCGTGTTGCTCGCGGTCGTCATGACCAGATTTCGGATTGCGGCGCGGGCGGTCCTGCCGTACCTGGTGATCTCGCAGACGATCCCGCTCATCGCCCTCGCACCGCTGATCGTCAGTTGGGGCGGCAAGCTCGAGATCGGCGGCTTCGTGTGGGCTCGGTGGATGTCGGCGTCGCTGCTCGGCGCCTTCCTGACATTCTTTCCGATCGCCGTCGGCACGTTGCGTGGTCTGCAGTCGCCGGCGGCATCGTCGCTCGAACTCATGGACAGTCTTGCGGCTCCCTGGCGCAGCACGCTGTTCAAGTTGCGGTTCCCTGCGGCGCTGCCGTACATGATTCCGGCGTTGAAGCTCGGCGCAGCCGGATCGGTGATCGGAGTCGTGGTATCGGAAATCTCTACCGGCCTGCGCGGAGGTATCGGTCGACTGGTCATCGAGTTCGGGCGGGCAACCACCAGCGATCCGGCCATCGTGTACACCGCCGTGCTCGGCGCCGCGTTCTTGGGGCTGGCGATGGCAGCTCTCGTGTCGATGGTCGATGTGGTGTTGATGCGCAACCGACCTCGGGAGGTCACGGCGTGAACGCCGTCGAGGTGGTTGGGGTGGCGAAGATTTTCAATCAGTCCAAGAGCAGCCAGGTGAGTGCTCTGGTCGACATCGACCTGGTCATTCAGCCAGGCGAGTTCGTGACGCTGATCGGACCGTCGGGGTGCGGCAAGAGCACGTTGTTGCGGCTGATCGCCAACCTCACCGAGCCCACCACCGGATCGATCACTGTGGCGGGCAAGAATGCCAGGCAGGCCAGACTCGACCAGGACTACGGCATGGCGTTCCAGCAGGCCGGCTTGTTCGAGTGGCGTACCGTCGCCAAAAACATCGAGCTGCCGCTGGAGTTGAAGGGGTGGGATCGCGCCAAGCGCCGAGCCCGCTCTGCGGAGATGCTCGAGCTGGTCAAGCTTTCGGAGTTCGGTGGCCACATGCCGTGGCAGCTCTCGGGTGGAATGCAACAGCGCATCGCGATTGCCCGCGCCCTCGCCGCTCACCCGCCGCTGCTGCTGATGGACGAACCGTTCGGTGCGCTCGATGAGATGACGCGCGAGCACATGCAAGCCGAACTGTTGCGCATCTGCGCCGAGACCGGCACCACTGTCATCTTCGTGACCCATTCCATTCCCGAGGCCGTCTATCTGTCGAGCCGGGTGGTCGTGATGTCGCCGCGTCCCGGCAGGATCACTCGCCTCGTCGACGTGCCGCTCGGTGGCAGCCGAAGTGACGGCACACGCGAGGAGGCTTCGTTTTTCGCCAAGATCACCGAGGTACGCGAGGCCCTGCGTGGTGCCGAGTTCGATTCTGCGACACGCGGAATCGAGGATCGATGAACCGGCGGATATCAGCGCTCGCGGCCGGCATCGCCCCGCCACTGCTCTTCGGAGTGTTGCTGCTCGGGACCTGGGAAGCGATCGTGCGCGGCTTCGACCTCAAACCGTACTTCCTCGTTCCGCCGAGTGACATCGGCTCCCGATTTGTCGACAACTGGGGCAACATCTGGGAGGCGATGAGTGTCTCGGGAACCAATGCAGCAATTGGTTTGGTCCTCGGAACGGTCGCCGGAGTGCTGATGGCGTTTCTGCTGAGCCACTTCAAGGTGCTCGACGAACTCGTCACGCCGATGTCGATCGCAGTCAATGCCATCCCAGCCTTTGTGCTGGTTTCGGTGTTCAACAACATGTTCTCCACGACCAGCGACGTTCCTCGCCGCCTGATGGTCACGCTGGTGGTGTTCTTCGTGGTGCTCGTGAATGTTGCCAAGGGACTGCGACAGGTCGATGCGACGCATGCCGAGCTGATGCATTCCTACGCGGCGAGCAACTGGGAGATTCTTCGCAAAGTGCGCGTCCCCAACGCGGTGCCGTATCTCTTCACCGCCTTGAAAGTTGCGGCGCCACTCTCGGTCATCTATGCGTACGTGTCGGAGTACTTTGGTGGCGCTCAGAACGGATTGGGTAGTCGCATCGCCAGTAACATTGCCAATTCGAAGAACGCTGTCGGCTGGGCATATGTGCTGGGCGCATGTCTGCTGGGTCTGGCGTTCTACTTGATCTCCATCGCCATGGAAGCCGTAGTCACAACCGGCGGTATGGCACAACGCAATCGAGACGGCTCGTGATCACACGTGCTGCGAAAGACCTATCGGACACCGGTCCGAAGGGGGAGGAAAAGAGCAATGAGGAAACAACGAATCAAGGGCGCAATCGTTGTCGCGGTTGCGCTGTCGTTCATCGCCGCTTCATGTGGTGACGACGAGAGCAGCTCTTCGGATACGACCCCGGACGCCGGCACAGAGGTGCCTGCTGCCGACACCGTGGCTCCAGCCGACACGCAAGCTCCGGCCGATACGCAAGCTCCGGTCGCGACAGACGATGCAGCAGGCACCGTCGAGGAGTGCACCACGCCCACGCCAGTGACGTTGCAGTTGCAGTGGCTCACACAGGCCCAGTTCGGCGGATACTTCGCAGCACAGGATCAAGGTTTCTACGAGGCGCAATGTCTTGACGTGACGATCCTCGAAGGTGCCGTCGACATCGTCCCGCAGACGGTCCTCGCCAACGGCGATGCCGACTTCGCTATCGCATGGGTGCCAAAGGCACTCGCCAGCCGTGAGGCCGGTGCCAACATCGTCGACATCGCTCAGGTCTTCCAGCGTTCGGGCACATTGCAGGTGAGCTTCAAGGACAAGAACATCACCAGCTCGGCCGACTTCGCCGGCAAGAAGATCGGCAACTGGGGCTTCGGCAACGAGTTCGAAGTCTTCGCGGCAATGACCAAAGCGGGTATCGATCCTGCCTCGGTCGAGAACGTCGCTCAACAGTTCGACATGGTCGGCCTGCTCGAAGGTGACATCGATGCTGCCGAGGCAATGACGTACAACGAGTACGCGCAGGTCCTCGAAGCGATCAACCCGGACACCGGCGAGTTGTACACGCGGGACGACTTCAACGTCATCTCCTACGAGGACGAGGGCGTCGGCATGTTGCAGGATGCGATCTGGGCTGATGGAAGCCGCCTGTCGGATCCCGCCTACACCGACACCGCCGTGAAGTTCGTAGCAGCGTCCCTGCAGGGTTGGGCATACTGCCGCGACAACGGCGATGCGTGCGCTGAACTGGTCACCGAGAAGAACTCGATTCTCGGGCTCACTCACCAGAAGTGGCAGATGAACGAGATCAACAAGCTCATCTGGCCTGCCGAGGGCGGAGTCGGAACGATCGACCAGGCCGCCTGGGATCGAACCGCAACGCTGTCGCAGGAGACCAAGAACCTCGAAGGCGGCACGGTGTTGACCAAGGCTCCCGACGCCGAGGCGTTTACCAACGACATCGTCACCGCGGCGCACGCGATGCTCGAGGAAATGGGTATCGACATCAACGGAGCGAGTTTCACTCCGGCCACGGTCGTCCTCACCGAGGGCGGCGCCTGACCGGCGCGTCAAGTTCCAGCGTGGAAGGGCGGGTCGGCGTGACGACCCGCCCTTCTCGCGTTGTCTCATCGGCTCCGTGGATCTTCGTGGTCCTCTGGAGCACTGGATTTGTCGTTGCTCGCTATGCCACCACGGACACGGGTCCTGTCACATTCCTCGCCGTGCGGATGCTCTTGGCCGCGTCGCTGCTGGCCGCCGTGGCGGTTCAGCGGGCCGCGCCGCGTGTCGAGCGTCGTCTCGTTCCGTGGGTGGTGCTGGCGGGGATCGGCATGCACGTGTTGTACCTCGGCGGGGTGTTCATTGCGATCGATCGCGGCCTGCCGTCGGGCGTCAGCGCACTGATCGCCGGATTGCATCCCGTCATCACCGCCTTGGCCTCTCGACGGGTGCTCGGCGAGCGGCTGATCCGCATCCAGTGGGTTGGGGTTGGGCTGGGATTCGCGGGTGTGGTCGCTGTGGTCGTCGACCGGCTGTTGACTCGATCCAGCGGTGTGACGGCGATGACCATCGGCGCATCGGCCATCAGCGTGCTCGGGATGGCCGGAGGCACCCTGGTGCAACGCAAGAAATGCTCGGCGATGCCGCTGCTGTGGGGCACGGTCACGCAATATGCCACTGCCGCAGTCGTACTCGTGGTGGTGGCGTTGTCGTGGGAGCGCGTCGATTTTCGCATGACCGGCCGGGCGCTGTTTGCGCTGCTCTGGGCTGTCGTCGTGCTCTCGATCGCTGCGGTGCTGTTGATGCTCTGGCTGCTGCAGCGCAGGGCCGCGTCGCAGGTCACCAGCCTGTTCTTCCTCACGCCTGCGCTGAGTGCCGTGGAAGGCGCAGCGCTGTTCGGCGAGCGTCTTGGTGCGCTGGCCCTCGTTGGTCTGGTGATTTCACTGCTCGGTGTCGCCTTTGTCACTCGCAAGGCGATATAACGTCTACAACGAGCGGGCTGGCAACGAGGCCACCTGCTTGCGGGAGGAGGTGGCCATGACGGACACCGTAGAACGCCCTTCTAGGCGTGAAGCCGAGACCATTACACGCGTCGTCGTGAGGTTCGCTGGCGATTCGGGCGACGGCATGCAGCTCACCGGTGATCGATTCACCTCGGTCAGTGCGGCGTTCGGCAACGACTTGTCGACGTTGCCGGAGTACCCAGCCGAGATCCGTGCGCCAGCGGGCACCGTGAACGGCGTATCGAGCTTCCAGGTTCAAATCAGCGACCACGACATCACAACACCTGGCGACGCGCCGAGCGTGTTGATTGCGATGAACCCAGCTGCGCTCAAGGCCGACCTGGGTCGGCTCGAGCCGCACGGTCTGTTGATCGTCAACAGCGACGCGTTTGCCGAGCGAGATCTGGCCAAGGCCGGATACGCGACCAACCCGCTGACCGACGACTCGCTCGCCGGCTATCGCGTCGTCGAGGTGCCGATGACGTCGCTCACACAGAAAGCGACCGAGCCGCTGGGCGTCAAGGCGCGCGACTCCGAACGCTCGAAGAACTTCTTTGCGCTCGGGTTGGTCTCGTGGTTGTACTCGCGACCGACGCAACCGACCATCGACTGGATCCAGAGCAAGTTCACAGACGAGCTCGTCCGCCTCAGCAACACCACGGCGTTCACTGCCGGTTTCAACTTCGGTGAGACGACCGAACAGTTCGACCATCGTTTCCAAGTCAAGCCGGCCAAACTCCCGCCGGGCGAGTACACCAACATCAGCGGCAACGTCGCGCTGGCGTGGGGCCTGGTCGCGGCCGGTCAACTGGCCAAGTTGCCGGTCTTCCTCGGCAGTTATCCGATCACTCCGGCCAGCGACATCCTTCACGAGCTGTCGAAGCACAAGCACTACGGGGTCCGCACCGTGCAGGCCGAGGACGAGATCGCTGCGGTCGGTATGGCGCTCGGCGCGGCGTTCGCCGGCCACCTCGGTGTCACCACGACCAGCGGTCCGGGCGTCGCCCTGAAGAGTGAAACCACCAGCCTTGCAGTGTCGTTGGAGTTGCCATTGCTGATCATCGACGTGCAGCGCGGCGGGCCGTCCACTGGTTTGCCGACCAAGACCGAGGCCGCGGATCTCAACATCGCGCTGTACGGGCGCCATGGCGAGGCTCCGCTTCCCGTGGTCGCTGCATACAGCCCTGTCCACTGCTTCTATGCCGCGATCGAAGCGGCGCGCCTCGCCTTGAAGTACCGCACGCCGGTGATCCTGCTCAGCGATGGTTACATCGCCAATGGCAGCGAGCCGTGGTGTCTGCCCGATATCGCTTCCTTGCCCGATATCTCGGTGCCCTTCGCGACCGAGATGAACCACACCAACGACGACGGCACGACGGAGTTCTGGCCATACCTGCGCGATCCGGAAACTCTGGCTCGGCCGTGGGCCATCCCCGGCACGCCACAGCTGATGCACCGCGTCGGTGGCTTGGAGAAAGAAGACGGCCGCGGCGACATCAACTACACCCCTGAGAACCATCAACGGATGGTCTTCCTTCGTGCCGCGAAGATTGCCGGGATCGCCAACGACATCCCACCGGCGGTGGCTGTCGGCGACATCGACGACGCCGACATCTGCATACTCGGCTGGGGTTCCACATGGGCAGCGATCGATGCTGCGGTGCAACGCACGCGCCGCCGGGGCTTGAAGGTCGCCTGGGTGCATCTCACCCACCTCAACCCGCTGCCACCCAACTTGGGCGAGGTGCTGAAGCGATACCCGCGCGTCATCGTTCCAGAGCTGAATCTCGGCCAACTGTGCCGCCTCGTTCGCTCCGAGTACCTCGTCGATGCCAAGCCTGTCAGCAAGGTACAAGGCCTGCCGTTCACGGCGATCGAACTCGAGAATGCCATCGAAGGAGCACTGCAATGAGCGACACCATGGTGCCGGTCACCACGAAGAAGGACTGGACCAGCGATCAAGAGGTGCGCTGGTGTCCTGGCTGTGGCGACTACGGCATCTTGCTGGCGGTCCAGCAGCTCATGCCAGAGCTCGGCATAGCCCCGGAGAACACCGTGTTCGTCAGCGGCATCGGCTGCAGTAGCCGTTTCCCGTACTACATGAACACCTATGGCATGCACAGCATCCATGGTCGTGCGCCGGCCATTGCCACCGGCCTTGCTGTTGCCCGGCCCGATCTCGATGTGTGGGTGGTCACCGGCGACGGCGATGGCCTGTCGATTGGCGGCAACCACCTCATCCACGCCCTTCGCCGCAACGTCAACCTCACCATCTTGCTGTTCAACAACCGCATCTACGGACTCACCAAAGGCCAGTACTCGCCCACGTCGGAAATGGGCAAAGTCACCAAGAGCACGCCGTTCGGTTCCGTCGATCCGCCGTTCAACCCGCTCAGCGTTGCACTCGGCGCCGAGGCCAGCTTCGTCGCCCGCACCCACGACCTGGATCGCAAGCACATGATGGAGGTCTTCCGCCAGGCCCATGCTCATCAGGGCTCGTCCTTTGTCGAGATCTTCCAGAACTGCAACGTGTTCAATGACGGTGCGTTCGACGACGTCATCCGTCGTCAAGTGCGCGACGAGATGATGATCGATCTTCACCACGGCCAACCGATCACGTTCGGCGCCGATGCTCACAAAGGTGTGGTCATGGGTACCGACGGTCTGCTGCGCATCGTCGAAGTCGCCGATGTCGGTCTCGAGGCGATCCTGGTTCACGATGCTCACCGAGATGATCCTGGCCTCGCCTTCGCCTTGGCTCGATTGTCACACGACGACCATTCGGCGACCCCGTTCGGCGTGTTCCGCTCCGTCGAGCGCACCGACTACGGCATGGCTGTGAGTCGCCAGCTCGCCGAGACCTCATCGAAGAAGGGTCCTGGCGATCTCGCCACCCTGCTGCGCAGCAGCGGCACCTGGATCGTCGGCTAACCCCGTCCACCCACAACCCGGTCGGGCGCGATTCGGGTACTGCCGGTGCTCAGATCGCGCCCACGGGCGCGATTGTGGTAGGCGGGCTACTCAGATCGCGCCCAACCGAGTCGGTGGACGTCAGTCGGGGGTGCGCGGTGTGCCCTGTGGATCCGGCGGGCGCTCGCCGCGCAATTCGGCGACGACTGCAACCAACCGGCCCATCACCAAGTCGGCGGCGAGACGAACCTCCTCGTTGGTGGGTTCGGTAGTCGGACCGATGTGCATCAACGCCCGAATGTCGATGGGTGCGCCGATTCGCGTGTCGACCTTTGGCCGGCGAATCAGGTTGACCAGGAGCGTCGGCACGACCTTGTGCCGACTGACTACTCGATGCGCACCAACCATCGCGACCGGC
The DNA here is from genome assembly GCA_031408175.1 of Ilumatobacteraceae bacterium. Lineage (GTDB taxonomy): Bacteria > Actinomycetota > Acidimicrobiia > Acidimicrobiales > Ilumatobacteraceae > JAENVT01. Next base: position 17,372 of record JANOJI010000319.1, on the reverse strand, counting down.
ACGATCGGTGCGTCTGTTCGCAGGGCCAGTCGAACCGCTCCGGTCTTGGCGCGCTCCGGCCACATCAGCGGGTCTCGAGTCAAGCGACCTTCGGGGAAGATTCCGACTGCTTCACCTTCGGCCAACGCGTGAGCGGCCTCATCGAGCGAGGTCGCCGCGTCGGCTGCGCCACGCTTGACCTTGATGAACCCGAGCTTGCGGGCGACGAAGCCGAGTACCGGAGCGCCGAAGACACCGGAGGTGGCCAGCAGCCGAAGCGAACGACCCATGCGCCGGCATGCCAGGGCCAGCAACACGCCGTCGGCGTAACTGGTGTGGTTGGAGATCACGATGATCGGTCCGGTGGGCAGTGAGCGCGCCGCCTCGCGCCGGCCGCGCTGGCGCTCGATCTCGAGCCGGCTGAAGAAGGCCGTAGCCGAGCCGACTACCGCCGCTAGCACTGCATACAGAACTGCGCCGGTGCGACCCGGCTTACGCCACATCGGCGGCTACGTCAGCCCGTGTAGAACGAATCGGCGACCGTCAATGCCTCGTCGAGCACGGCAAGTCCTTCTTGGACCTCGTCGACGCTCGCCGTGCAGGGTGGCACGACATGCAGCCGATTGAAATGGGTGAACGGCCACACTCCACGCTGTTTGCAGGCCGCCGCCAAGTCAGCCATCGGCTTGGCATCGGCACCCGATGCGTTGTACGGCACCAGCGGTTGGCGAGTAGCCCTATCGGTGACGAGATCGAGTGCCCAGAACACGCCGAGGCCACGAACTTCGCCGACACTCGGGTGGTTGGCCTGAAGCTTCTCCAAGCCTGGGGCAATGACATCGGTACCGAGCATGCGGGCGTGCTCGATGATGCCCTCCTCCTTGAAGATGTTGATGCTCGCCACAGCTGAGGCACAGGCCAGCGGGTGTCCGGAGTAGGTCAGTCCACCAGGGAAGGCTCGATCGCGAAACGTGTCAGCAATGTGCTGGCCGAGGACCACACCGCCGAGTGGTAGATAGCCGGAGTTGACGCCCTTCGCGAAGCACACGAGATCGGGCTGCACGCCCCACTTCTGGAATGCGAACCACTCGCCGCAGCGACCGAAGCCGGCCATGACCTCGTCACAGATCATGACGATGCCATGCCGATCGCAACGATCGCGAATGCCCTGCAGGTATCCGTCCGGTGGCACCAGGATGCCGTTGGTGCCGACCACCGTCTCGAGGATGATGGCCGCAACGGTGTGACTGCCCTCGACCATCAACACGTCGTCGAGGTGGGCGAGTGCCCGTTCGCATTCCTCGGCTTCGTCGGCGGAGTGGAACGCGCTGCGATAGGCGTACGGGCCCCAGAACTTGACGACGCCCGGCATTCCGGGCTCGCTGGGCCAACGTCGAGGGTCACCCGTCAGCGTGATCGCGCCGTTGGTGCCTCCGTGGTAGCTGCGGTAGTGGGTGAGCACCTTGTTGCGACTGGTGTGCAGGCGGGCCATGCGAACAGCGTTCTCCGTCGCCTCGGCGCCGCCGTTGGTGAAGAACACCATGTCCAACTGGCTGTTGTCGATCTTCTCGGCGGCGGCCTCGCAGATCAGGCGGGCGGCTTCACTGCGGGCATCGTTGGCGTGAAATGGGGCGACCGTGCACAGTCGATCTGCCTGCTCCTTGATCGCCGCGACCAGCTTGGGGTGCTGGTGGCCGATGTTGACGTTGACGAGTTGGCTGGAAAAGTCGAGGTAACGGGTGCCGTCGGATGTCCAGAAGTAGCTGCCCTCGGCACCGGCGACGACCAGCGGGTTCAACGCGCCCTGCGCGCTCCAGGAGTGGAAGACGTGAGAGCGATCGTTGACGAAGGCGTTCTCTGGGTGGGTGTCGAGCACGGTCATGGTCCCATCGTATTCGATACACGATGTGGCGTACAGACTGCACTTTGTACCCGTACAACTGGCGGTCGATGTCAGCCGAGGGCGGCGATCGCCTCGGCGGTGGCGAGGGTGCGCTGGGCATTGGCTACATGAAGGTTCTCGATCATCCGACCGTCGACAGTCACCACACCACGACCGTCGGCCACAGCCTGATCGAACGCTGCGATGATCCGCTGGGCCTGATCGACATCGGCAGGTGATGGCGCCCAGGCCAGGTTGGCGATCTCGACCTGGCCGGGGTGGATCAGCGTCTTGCCGTCGAAGCCGAACTCGACTCCTTGGAGGCATTCGTCACGAAACCCGTCGAGATCCTTCACGTCGTTGAACACTCCGTCGAGGATGACCTTGCCGGCCTCGCGGGCGGCGAGCAACGCGGTCGCCAGGTGGGGGAGCAGGGCGCGGCGACCGGGCGCCAAAGGTGCGCGCATCTCGCGCGCCAGATCGTTTGTGCCCATCACCAACACCGAGACTCGAGGGTGGGACGCAATGGTTCGAACATCGAGGATTGCTGTCGGTGTCTCGATCATTGCCCACACGGTCATCGTGCCGGGCGCGCCGGCATCGTCGAGTCGCGCCGACACCTGATCGAGGTAGTCCACCGAGCTGACCTTGGGAACGACGACTGCCGCCGCCGCCGACACGGCGATCGCCTCCAAGTCAGCTGCACCCCAGGGTGTGTCGAGCCCGTTGCAGCGAATCGTCAGTTCGCGCCGGCCATAGTCGCCGGAGGCCGTCGCCGTGCACGCCGCGACTCGGGCGGAATCCTTGGCGTCGGGCGCGACCGCATCCTCGAGGTCGAAGATGATGGAGTCAGCGGGTAGTGATTTGGCTTTCTCGAGTGCTCGCTCGTTGGCGGCCGGCATGTACAGCACCGATCGGCGCGGACGAAATTCGCTCACGACGTGAATCCGTATGCGACAGCGAGCTGCGGGTCGCGAGCCGCCAACTGACGGGCAAGCTCGACGACGACCTTGCATTGCTTGACCGAGGCGTCGTCCTCCATCTTGCCGTCGAGCATGATCGCCCCGGTGCCGTCACCCATCGCGTCGATGACTCGCTGCGCTTGCGCGACCTCGGCCGGCCGCGGGCTGAACACCCGCTTGGCGATCTCGATCTGAACCGGGTGCAGACTCCACGCCCCGACACACCCGAGCAGGTAGGCGTTGCGGAATTGGTCCTCGCAGGCCACGGTGTCGCGGATGTCACCGAAGGGTCCGTAGAAGGGCAGGAGGCCGAAAGTGACACATGCGTCGACCATTCGAGCCAGCGTGTAGTGCCACAGATCCTGCTGAAAGGTCGGGCGTCGTGCATCGGGATCGGCAGGGTCGGGATCGGCGCGCACGAGGTAGTCGGGATGGCCGCCGCCGACGCGAGTGGTCTTCATACGCCGGTTCGCGGCGAGGTCGGCCGGCCCCAGCGACAGGCCTTGCATGCGCGGCGACGCGGCGCAGATCGATTCGATGTTGGCAACACCGCGGGCCGTCTCGAGAATGGCATGGACGAGGATCGGTCGTTGGAGCCGAGCCTTGGCCTCGAGTTGTGCCAGCAGGCGATCGACGTAGTGGATGTCTTCAGGGCCCTCGACCTTGGGGATCATGACGACGTCGAGCTTGTCGCCGACCTCGGAGACCAAGGTGGTGATGTCGTCGAGACCCCACGGTGAGTCGAGGCTGTTGACCCTGGTCCACAGTTGGGTATCGCCCATGTCGATCGATCGGGCAACGTCGACGAGACCCGAGCGAGCAGCCATCTTGTCGGCCATGGGGATGGCGTCTTCGAGGTTGCCGAGGAGGATGTCGACTGTCGGAACCACCTCGGGCAACTTGGCGACGACCTTGTCGATGTGCGGCGGGAAGAAGTGGATGACCCGACTCGGCCGGAACGGAATCTCCAACATCGGCGCTGGTGCCCCGACGGCGAGTGGTTTGAAGAAGTCTCTGGCGCTGCGCACGCGCCAAGGGTATGTGTCGACGAGGTCGGTGGCGAAACGGGCATGATGGACCGGTGACTGCGCGGTTCAAGGCGATCCTGTTCGACGCGGGTGGCGTGCTGGTGCTTCCAGACCCCACCGTGCTCGGCCCACTACTGGCCTACTACGGTGGCGATCCGTCGGTGGGCTCCCACCGGCGAGCCCACTACGCCGGCATGGCAGCGAAGTCGGCCGCCGGCAGTGGCGAGGCGTTCTGGGATGAGTACAACCATTCATATGTGCGCAGCATCGGCGTGGCCGGGGCCGACGCCGACGCTGCGGCGACGGTGTTGCATCGCACGCGCAGCGCGTACTTGTGGAGATGGCCGATTCCCGAGAGTCAGGCGGCGCTCGCCGCGCTGACCGCGAGCGGACTGCCGTTGGGTGTCGTGTCGAACGCCAGTGGTCAGATCGCTGAGGTGTTGTCGCGGAGTGGCGTGTGCCAAGCGGGTGACGGGCCCTACGTGCCGATGCGCGTCGTGGTCGACAGTCACATCGTCGGCGTCGCAAAGCCCGACCCGCGAATCTTCGACCATGCGCTGCCCTACTTCGATGACATCGACCGCGACGAGATCGCCTACATCGGCGATTCGGTCACGATGGACATCGGCGCGGCCCGTGCGGCGGGGCTTCATCCGATCCTTCTCGACCCACACGACGATCATCCCGATGCCGACTTCGAGCGTATTCGCAGTCTTGCGGAGTTGACTGCACAGCGATCGTCCGACTGAGGGTTTCCCACGAGCGGAACCCATTGCAGCACGTGACGTGGCAAGATGCAGGCCGACTTAGGCCCTAGGTCTAAGTCGACTCCGCTACGCCTGGTCGCAGGCCGTACCACGAATGGTTCATTGACACTTCGGGTGTGTGGCTGCAATCTGGACGGGAAGCCCCGGACGGGCTGTACGTAGTGGGAACGGAGTTACCGGTGTTGGACGAACGGGTTCGGGTACGCGCGCCCGCGGGCAGTGGGCAACCATGACGCTCAGCCGAAGAGATGTGATCAAGGCCGGCGTGTTCGCCGGTGCCACGTTGTCGTTGCCGTTGTCACGCGTGGTGTCGGGGCAATCGGCGCTCGATAGCCGCATGGCGGCAAGCAAGCTGCCGCAACCATTCACGACGCCGTTTGCGTACCCCCCGGTGGCAGTGCCGGTACGCACCGACGACACCACCGACTACTACGCGCTGCACATGCAGACGACGACTGCCGAGATCGTGCCGGGCTATCAGACGATGTTGTTCGGCTACGAGGGTTCGGTTCCCGGTCCGACCATCAAGGTCCATCAGGGTCGCAGGACCGTAGTGCGGCACTGCAACCTGCTGCCGAGCACTCATCCGACGTACGGCTACCAGCCCTACTCATCCGTGCACCTGCACGGCTCGGCCTCGCTACCGCAATTCGACGGCTACGCCAGCGACCACACGTACCCCAACCAGTTCAAGGACTACCAGTATCCCAACTGGCAAGAGGCTCGAACGCTGTGGTACCACGATCATGGCTCGCACCACACAGCGGAGAACGTATACCACGGGTTAGTCGGGCAATATCACATTCTGGATGCGTTGGAGCAGTCGTTGCCGATCCCGCACGGCGTCTACGACGTGCCGCTCATCATCGGCGACATGATGTTCAAGAATGATGGTCAGCTGTTGTTCACGTTGGAGGACGACAACGGCATGTGGGGTGACGTGATCACGGTCAACGGTCGCCCTTGGCCGGTGATGCAAGTCGAGAGGCGCAAGTACCGCTTCCGCATCCTCGCCGCTACCGTTTCGCGCTCCTTCAAGCTGTCGCTCGACTCCGGTGAGTCGATGGCCATCATCGGCACCGACGGTGGGTTGATGCCCACCCCGCAGTACGTCAAGAGCTTCCGTACGGCGTCAGCCGAGCGTTACGAGGTGGTCATCGACTTCTCGAAGTACCCGATCGGACGCCGGGTGATCCTGAAGAACTCGAGCCCGAAGAACAACAATAACTACGCTAATACCGACAAGATCATGGCGTTCGATGTCGTCAGTGAGCCGACCGATCTGTCGAACAACTCGGTCCCCGACGTGTTGAACCCACTCGAGCCGGCGATGGCGCTGCAGCCGTCGCAGGCAGTGGTCACCCGCCAACTCCTTTTCCACCGCACGAATGGGCAGTTCAAGATCAACAGCAAGTCGTGGAAAGATGTCGAGAAGAGCAACTTCGAGTTCTGCCTCCTCAAGCCGAATCGGGGCGATGTCGAGATCTGGGAGCTCAAGAACTCCTCGGGTGGGTGGTTCCACCCGGTTCACATCCACTTCATCGACTTCAAAATTCTCTCCCGCAACGGCAAGCCACCATTGCCGCACGAGTTGGGGGCGAAGGACGTCGTCTATGTCGGCGAGAACGAGACAGTTCGGGTGCTTGCGAAGTTCGACGGACGTGGCAAGTACATGATCCACTGTCACAACCTGGTGCACGAGGACCACGACATGATGGGCCAGTTCGAGATGATCGATCCCGAGGGCCCGGGCGACGACCCGCGTGGCTGGACGCCTCGCCCGATGTCGGAAGACGATAGCGACCCGTTGTGAACATAGCGGTCCCACCGCTGCGCGCTCGGCACAGCGGAGCCACTCGTCATCGCCGCACGATCGCGGTCGATGCTGCAATCGTGTTGTCAGCGGCTGCAGCGCTCGCGCATGTCGTCGTCGCGCCCGATCACTTCACTTGGTGGCCGACCGCTGGGCTGTTCTTCGTCGTACTGGGCGTCGCTCAACTGCTCTATTCGGTGGGGCTGGTCCGGTTTTCATACGACCATCGGCTTGTGCTGGCCGGCATCTGGGGCACCGTCGGTGTGATCCTGCTGTATGTCGCCAGCCGAACCGTCGGGCTGCCGAACACACCACCGGTGCCGATCCATGGCGGTCGCTGGGTGCCGGGTCGCTCGATCCTGCCCGACGGCGCCAAGCACGTCGGTCCGCTCGATGTGTTCACTCTTGTCGCCGAGGTCATGCTCGTGGTCACGTTGGTCAGCATGCTGCCGACCCGATCTAGGAAGCGCACCGTGAATGGCTTGATGTGGATCGGTCTGGCGCTCTGGGGGACCAGCTTCGCTCTACTGTGATGACGGTGGCGATCGATCCCGACGCGGACGACGAGGAACTCGAAGAGCAGTCCGATGATGCAACAACGGTACGTCGAATCCTGTGGTTCGCGGCCGTCATCGTCGCACTCTTGTTGATACGTAGCTTCGTGGTCGAGCCGGTACGAGTGCGATCCGACAGCATGGAGCCGACGTTGCCGTCCGGCGCGATCTTGCTGATCGACAGGCTCACCTACCTCACCCGCGAACCGCATCGTGGTGACATCGTGGTGACTGCCGACCCGCGCAGCGGTGAGTCGATCGTCAAGCGGGTTGTCGCAATCGGCGGCGACTCTGTGGGAATCGAGGACGGACGGCTGATCGTCAACGGTGCAAGCGTCGTCGAGAGCTACATCGACAACGACGAGATGGATGGCTTCTTCACCGGCCCCGATGTTGTGCCACCCGGCGAGGTATATCTGCTCGGTGACAATCGCGACACGTCCGAAGACTCGCGGACATTCGGCACGGTCGATGCCGACGACATCGAGGGCCGAGTTCTCATCACCATCTGGCCGCTTGGCTGACACCGAGGATGGCGGGGTCGGCACGCAGCCGTCAGACTGTTGCCATGGATCCGAACGATGAGCATCGCGTCAGCCGGCGTTGGTCGCAGTGGCGAGCGGTCACGGATCTCGACGAGTACTACACGCGGTGGCGGCGTCTCGAAGCCACTGGCGAATCAGCACACGGCGAGGCCGATTTCATCGAATCGCTGCATCCCTCCAGTGTGCTCGACGCCGGCTGCGGCATGGGTCGGGTGGCGATTGAACTGGCTCGACGCGGCATCGATGTCGTCGGCGTCGACCTCGACGACGATCTACTGGCATTCGCCCGAGAGTCGCAACCGTCGGTTCCCTGGGTGCACGCGGATCTGTCGACGATGTGCCTCGGCCGGCGCTTTGCCATGGTGGCGATGCCCGGCAACGTGATGGTGTTCTGCAGACCGACTGATCGCCAGGCGATCATCCACAACGCGGCAGCACACCTCGAGCCTGATGGTTTGTTGGTCGCTGGGTTTCAGCTCGAATCCGATCGCGATGCCTTGACACTCCTCGAGTACGACGAACGATGCGTGGAGAGCAGCCTCGAACTCGTTGGGCGGTGGTCGACGTGGCAGGGCGATCCGTATCGAGGGGAGTTGTACGCGGTGTCGGTACATCGGTACGGCGGATGACTCCTGCTTGACTTCGGCCGTGGGGCGTACAGCATCGACATTCTTCACAGAATGTGATCCTTCAGCATCCGGGCAACCGCGTCGAGTGCGAATGTCGCCATGGGCCTAGGACCTGAGGCGGGGCACGAGCTGCAACGGCTGCGCCGACGCCGTAACCCCATCGGACCATTGCATGATCGGTCCGCCGCTGTCACGCTGCATGCGTAGCGACCTGCCTTGTACGGGGTGGGAAGAGGGACAGAAAATAGATGTACGGACGGGTTCATTCACCGCTTGGCGCGCATCTCAACATCGCGCGCGGCACCTGCTTCGCGGACGCGACGCAGTGCCTCAATATGTGCTCGGTTGAGTCCAGATGACCGCCGTCACCGTCCAGCCACCACGGCTGGGCAGACGGTGGGTTCAACGGGCGATGGTCTCGGCACTTGCTGTGTCGTGCCTGGGCGGCAGTGTCCTCGCCGTCGACATGATAAAGGGGAACAATCCTCTGGTCAGCTCGAGCCCAGGATCGGCGGGTCCTGTGACTCACGTGATCGGTGAGGATGTGGCGACCAGCTTTGGTGTCGTTGCGGTCGAGCATGCAACGGCAATCAGTGGTCTCAACGATTCGCAGATCACTGGTGCGCACGGTGTGCCTGGCCTGGTCGAGGCAGGTTCGATCAACGTGCAGGTGGCAGCTGTGATCACCAACCTGTCGAGCGACGTGCTCCTGTACGAGCCCACGCAGTTCGAGTTGATCGACGGTACCGGTGCGGTCGTGCCGATTTCGAGGGCTGCCCAGTTGCCCGGCGAGCTGCAGCCGAACGCGGCGATCGATGTGTTGATCGACTTCGTGTCGACCGCAGATGCCCGTCCATTCACGGTGCGATTCGTGGATCCGGCGACGAATGACGTCGTGCTGATCGACCTTGGCGCGGTGGGCTGCACCGTGCAAGGTGGCACAGGCCGACCATTGCCGGTCACCGGTGGATGCAACGAGGCACCGAAAGACGATCACACCCACGACTGACGATCGTGACGAGATGAAGTACCCGGTGCCGGTTGGGGAGAGGACCCATCCACGCCGGTTCACAACACAGACAAGAGGGACGAATGATGAATCGCTGGAGGGGCGACTCGCGAAGTGCGCTACTTGATCGGCGCACATTCGCGATTGCGGCAGCCGCTGCATATGGAGTGGGATTGTGGACGCACACCGTGCACTGGCGCAGTGGTGCCCGCGAAGCGCATGACGTGACATTTTGGGCGCACTGGATGCGCGACTCGACGTTGTCAGTGCCGTTGGTACTGATGGCGGTGATCGCCGCGACGATGGCCGTTGGGCGTCGTGTCGGCGTGCTGCGCACGGCTGGCGCGACTGCCACCGCTGTCGCCGCCGCACTGGCCCTCGGAGTCCCGATGCACGCCGGAATGTTCGGGAGCGCCGGCCATCACGGCGCTGCCGCACCCACGATGCCGGTGTCGATGGTCGCCGAGTTCCTCATTGATCTTCCAGTGGCGCTGTTGATCAGCGCCGCTCTGTTCGGCCTGGGTGCGCTTGCCTGGCCGACGCGCCGCGCCCTCTCGGCACGCCAGCGCGGCGCGTTGTCGATGGCCGCGTTGTTCGCGGTCAGCATCATCACCGTCCCCACCTCGCAGGCCAGCGCGGTGACACCCCCCAGCGTGTGCCCGGCCGGCGGCTTCACCCGTGCGTACTCGGTGACGATGATCGACGTTGACATCCCGCTGAACCGCTGGGGCGACCACGATCCTGCGGGCAAGATGTATGCGCTGACCAGCCAGATTCCGGCGATTCGTGCCCAGGAACTGAGCCAAGAGGTATCACTCGGTTTGCGCGATGACCCGATCCAGCCGTTGGTCATCCGCGCCAACCAAGGCGACTGCGTCGTGATCAACGTGACCAACGGTGCGTCTGGTGGCACCTACGGAATGCACATCGATGGTCTGCCATACGACCGTCCGGGCGACAAGGTCGGCAAGAACTTCAGCGGCGAAGTTCCCGCCGGCCAGACCAGCGTCTATCGCTACTACGTACCCGACGACAAGGCGCTCGAAGGCGCTCACTACATCAGCCCCGGCGCGGGTCACCGCGCGGCGATCGACCATGGCTTGTTCGGTGTGTTGTCAGTGGAGCCGCCGGGCTCGGTGTGGTTGTCGCCGAAGGATGCGTCGACCCCGATCGAGTCGGGTTGGGAAGCGGTCATCTGGCCCGCCGGTGCTCCGGCGTTCCGCGAGAACGTCAAGATCATGCATGAGGTCGGCAATGAGAAGGAGGAGGTCTACGACAAGAATGGCGACGCGCTTCCGACGGTCGACCCCATCAGCGAGGCGTACCGCCCCGGCAGTCGGGCGCTCAACTATCGTTCCGAGCCGTTCTACGACCGGCTGAGTTTGAAACCGCACGAGAAGGCGCATTCCTACGCATCGACCGTGTTCGGCGACCCGGCAACCATCATTCCGCAGGGCTACCTCGGGGATCCGACGAAGTTCCGTGTCGTGCACGGCGGCGCTGAGGTGTTCCACATCTATCACCTCCATGGCGGCGGCGACCGGTGGCGTACCAACCCCGAGGCGGACTCGACCAACAGCTATGCCGACACCGGTTTGCACAAGGCCCCGGTCGAGATCTCGATTTCCGACCGCGTCGATGCCATCAACACTGGACCCGGTGAAAGTTTCAACGCAGAGATCGAGGGTGGCGCCGGTGGCGTGCAACAGGCCGCAGCCGACTTCCTGTTCCACTGCCACATCGCCGAGCACTACCCAGCGGGCATGTGGGGCATCTGGCGAGTCTTCGACACCTTGCAGCCAGCCCTGGCTCCGCTACCCGACCGTGCACCCGAGCCTGCCGCAGTCTCGTCGGCGGAACTGATCGGGCTGACGATGCCGAACGGCACCGTCATCACCAAGGACAACTTGGCAACGTGGATCACTCCGCAGATCCCGTCGCAGGGAGTTGCCATCGGCGACCAGGATGCAACTGTGTGGGACTGGACGGTCGACAACACCGATCCCGAGCACCCGCTGTATCTCGGCGAGCCCGAGCCGGCCACGGCCGAGACGCCGAACTTCACCGAGGGCGAACCAGGTCACTTCGGCTCGATAGCCGGTGACACGTTCGTAGGGACCAGACCGGTGATCATGTTCAACCCCGACACCGGTAGACCGGCATTCCCGATGCTGAGACCTCATCTCGAACGTCGCCCTCCGTTCGCGCCGAGTCTGCACTCCGGCGCGCCTGGGCTTGGCGAAACGGGTGATCGTCCTGCCGATCCGATGTCGGCCAATCCGTGGCTCGCTCGACCAGACGGTCTCTGTCCGGCGAGCGCGCCTGTCAAGACCTTCAACGTGGTCGCAGTCCCAACGGTTGTCGACGTGACACCTCGCAAGAGCGACCAGCTGGGCATGTTGTTCACGCTTGCCGAGAACAAGGTGGCCCTGGTCGCCGGACAGATCAAGAAAGAGCCGCTGGCGATCCGTATGAACGTGGGTGACTGCGGCAACATCACCTTGACCTCCGAGGAAACCGACGAGGGAACCTTTGGCGGCTTTGCAAAGGTGGAGATGCACATTCACCATGTGCAGTTCGACCCGACAGGGTCTGATGGCACATCCGTCGGGTACAGCTACGAGCATTCGATCCGGCCGTACACGATCGAAGACACCAAGCTCGCTGTCGCGGCGGCGCAAGGTGCGACCAGTATCAAGGTCAACCGACTTGATCCCAAGTATCGCCCCGGCGTCGCGTTCGGTATCGGACTGGGAACCGACAGCATCGAACCGGCCTACATCGTGTCGGTGAACGCCTCGACGAAGACGATCGTGCTCGATCGATCCCTGGACAACAACCACGCAGCCGGCGAGGGCGCCGGCGTCGAGTTCGTCCGCTATCGCTGGTATGCGGATGCGTTGCTCGACAACATCTTCTGGCACGACCACGTCGACGGCATTCATGGTTGGGGCCATGGCGGCGTCGGCATGTTGATCGTCGAGCCGCGCAACTCGACGTATCACGACCCGACCACGGGCGCCGAGGTCCGCTCGGGAACGGTTGTCGACATTCGCTCGCACCCGGAGGTCGACGGAGTCGTGCATCCGCTCGCCCCCGGTCTTGTCGAAGGCAGCTTCCGTGAGATGGTGATCTGGACGTTGGACGACAACCCGGTGACCGACTCGACGATCAACCTCCACGCCGCGCCGTGGAGCGATCGAGGAACTGATCCGTCGTTGCGATTCAGTTCGTACAAATGGGGCGATCCTGGGACTCCGCTGTTACGGGCTTACCCGGGCGACCCGGTCGTGATCAGAGCCATCCACGTCGGACCGACCATCGACAGCTTCCGCGTCGACGGTCACAACTTCTACGTCGAAAAGCGCGCCCGCAATGCCGAAACCGGCGAGATGTACAGCCGTGTTACCGACACCATTCACAGCGGTGTGTCCGAGCGCTACTCGTTGATCCTCGACGGCGGTGCCGGCGGCATCAACAAGCAGCCCGGCGACTACCTCTACCACAACGGCATCGCTCGGCGATTCCGGCAGGGTGCGTGGGGAATCATGCGAGTGCTGCCGAAAGGTTCGCCAGGTCTGCAGGCATTGCCGATGTACACCAAGCCCGCCGGCACCTATGTGCAACCCGCCGTCACCGGCAATCGACCACCGGTGACCACTGATCCAGGCAACCCATGCCCGGCCGGCTCGGTCAACAAGGCAGTGGCCATCAGCGCCGTCGACATACCGAACAGCGTGCAGGGCACAACCGGTAGTGGAGGCACGAGTACGAGTGTGTCGGGATCGATCACGGCGGCGTATGTGCTGACGTCGAATGCAGCGGCCGCCAGGGCCAAGGGCGTGACCGAGCCGCTGGTCGTTCACATCAACGTCGGTGACTGTCTGACCGTGCAGTTCAGCAACATGCGCGGGTCGGCTCGGGCCAGTCTCAGCGTCGGTGAACTCAGCAAGGCTGGCGGTTCGTCTGGTGTCAACGTCGGCTTCGACCCGGAGCAAACGGTGCTGCCAGGCAAGCAGCAGACGTACAAGCTCTACGCGGAGACAGCGTCGATCGAGGCTGCGCAGTTCAGCGACTTCGGCGGTGACGCCACTGGCAGGATCGGGTTGTACGGAGCATTCGTGGTTCACGAGAAAGGCACGTGGCTCACCAGCCCGACCACCGGGCTGCGAACCATAACGGGCACCATCGTCGATGCCCACGTGCCCGGCAAGCCCGGCTACCGCGACGACACGCTGTTTTTGCAAGACACGGATCCGCAGATCGGATCCGACTTCATGCCGTACCCACTGAAGGTCGACGGGTTGACGTTGATCAACTACAAGAACGCCGGCCGGCGAACGAACGACTTCAGCGGCACGGTGGCCACGCCGCTGTTGCAGGCCTACGTCGGCGACGCGATGAGAATCCACGTGTTGTCGACACCCGGCTCGGAGCAGCCGCACGTCTTCCGCGCGGGTGGCCTCAGCTGGCTACGCGATCCCTACATGCCCCATTCGCAGGAAGTAGCGACGCAAGGTTTGGCGCCGTATCAGGGCATCGACGCTCACATCATCGGCGGTGCCGGTGGACGCGGTTCGCAGACCGGTGACTTCTTCTACGGCGACAACCGCCGACCTTTCACCGAGGGCGGCATGTGGGGCGTCCTGCGGGTGCTGCCGACGCCGACATGCGTCGCAATCACACCGCTTCGTCAGCTCGAAGGAGCTGCCTGCATCTAAGCCGGGACGAGCACGAGCAACCTGGCGTCAGTCATCCTCTGGCGGCAGGTGCTTCGTGGCCCAGACTGCTGCTTGCGTGCGGTCGGAGACATTGATCCGCTGGAACAGGCGGCCGCAGTGCGACTTGACCGTCTTCTCACTGATGCCGAGGTCGCGGCCGATCTGCTTGTTGCTCTGGCCGCCGACGATGAGGCGCAGGATCTGACGCTCGCGTTGCGTCAGCGACGCGCCGGAGCTCGGTTGACTCGAGGCATTGCGGATCAGCTGCGCCGCCACAGAAGGGCTCAGTGGTGCACCGCCGTTGACCGCAGCGCGAATGCCGGCAACCAAGACCTCGGGCTCGACATCTTTGACGAGGTACCCGCGGGCACCGGCGGCGAGCGCTGCGGTGACCTGTTGCGGTTCCTGAAAGGTCGTCAGGGCGATCACTGCGATCTCGGGGTTGCTGGCCGCCAGGATGCCGATCGCGGTGATGCCGTCGACGATGGGCATCTGCAGATCCATCAACACGACGTCGGGTGTCAGCCCGCGGGCGAGTTGCAATGCCTCGCGTCCATCGGAGGCCAATCCGACCACCTCGATGTCAGCCTGCGCGTCAAGCAGTTGTGACAGGCCAGTACGGACCAACGAATGGTCGTCCGCCAACACGATGCGAATCATCGATTCTCCTCTAATTCAAGATGCACGGTAGTGCCTGAGCCCGGCGTCGAGTCGACGACAAGAACCGCACCCATGTCTTCCGCCAGATCGCGCAGGAGCTGCAGACCAAGGTGGCCCACCTGTCGTTGATTCTCCGCCGTTTCGTTGTCAAAGCCGACCCCGTTGTCGGTGATGAGCAACTTCACCGCGCTGCCGGACTTGGTCATCGTGATGCTGACCTGCGTGGCGCGGGCGTGGGCATCGACGTTTCGCAACGCCTCGCGACCAACACGCAGCAACAACAACTCGTTGGCGGGTGACAAGCGGATCTCGGGCACCTTCAGATTGACCTCGACACCACGCTGACGCAAGGCCGTGACGATCGGATCGAGACCGGCGGCCCACCCATCTGCGGGTACCTCGACCGGATAGATGCTGTTCAGAAGCGACCGCAGACTGCGAACCGTGTGCCGCGTCGCGACGGCGAGACCGCCGAGACGATCGTTCATCGGTGCGGGCGATTCGTCGGCGGCGGCAGACAGGCTGAACGTGATACCGATCAACTCTTGCACGGCACCGTCGTGCACTTCGGCAGCGATGCGGCGACGCTCGATGTCGCTCGAACTGATCACGCGCTCGAGGAGATGTTCGCGTTCGGTCTGCAACTTCTTCAGGCGCTGTACCAAGGCGCGAGCGAGTGGGAGCTGGGCGACAAACAGCAGACCGAGACCGCCGAGTAGCAGCGGCAGGAAACTACGACGCTGGTCGGAGGCCCGCGAGTCCACCAGACTGGCCGGGTAGTAGGTCTCGACGATCATCGGTGTGCCAGCACTGGTCTTCCACCCAAAGTAGACCTGCAGCAAGCTGGTCTCGCCGGCGGCGATCTCGAACTGGTTCTCGTCCTTGTCGAGCGCGCTGAGGCTTGCGATCATGCCTTCGCCGTCGAGCAGTTGTTGCTCGTCCTCTTCGAACTCGAATGTTCGTCCGATCAATGCGGGCTCGTCGGACCACAGCACCTGGCCCTCGACCGACCAGATCTTGACATGCGCTGCGCCGCCCTCGTTTATCAACGCTTCACCGGCGATACGCACCTTGTCGAGTGCCTCCTTGCCACCGGTGAGCAGATCATCGGTGATGAATGGGGCCAGCGCGGCGCGACCGCTGAGTTCGCCGTAGCGGCCGGCGTCTTTGACCGCAGAACTCTGCGAGGTTCGTTGGAAAAGCCAGGCCCAACCGATGCCGAGGCCAAGCAATGTGAGCGCGGTGAAGATCAGGGTTGCGCCTACCGCGCCGCGAAGGCTTCTGAGCCCCGCCGAACCGTCCCTGTGGTCGAGCGTCATTGCTCAAGAGTCTACGACGTACGAAGACCAGTCGTAGGTCGAACTGTCAAGTGTCGCACAATCTTCGCGCGATTACTTTGAGGCACAATGTCTCGTCGGCACCCTCAAAAATGCTCAGTACTCGTGCGTCGACGAACAGCCGGCTCACGGTGTACTCCTCTGCGTAGCCGTAGCCCCCGTGGATCTGCATTGCCTCGCGGGTGACCCACTCGGCGGCCTTGCACACGTATGCCTTCACCATGCTCGCTTCGATCGATCCTTCGCCTTTCGCCATCAACGTGGCGACGTGATAGCTGAACTGCCGGGCGGCCTGAATCAGCACGGCCATGCGTCCGAGTTTGACGCGGGTGAGTTCGTAGTCGGCGATCGCCGCGCCGAACACCGTGCGATTGGTGGCGTATTGGCAGGCGGCCTCGTACGCCGCTTGCATCACTCCGATCGCGCGCGCTGCGGTCTGCAGCCGGCCGTTCTCGAAGCCCTCCATCTGGAAGTAGAAGCCCTTGCCGAGGCCATCCTCCTCACCGATCAGGTTCGCTGCCGGAACCCACCAGTTGTCGAGAGCGATCTCGTAGCTGTGCATGCCGCGGTACCCGATGGTGTCGATCGGGCGACCCTCCATCTTGCCGACGGTGCCGTCGGCGGTGGCGGGTTGAATGAATTCGAATCCATGGCTCTCGCCGCGCGGCTTGGGCACGATGAACAGGCTCAATCCCCGGTGGGTCTTGGCACGGTCGGGGTCGGTGCGAGCCAGCAACATCAGTACGTCAGCGCGGGCGCCGAACGTGCACCATGTCTTGACGCCGT
Organism: Ilumatobacteraceae bacterium; assembly: GCA_031408175.1. Lineage (GTDB taxonomy): Bacteria > Actinomycetota > Acidimicrobiia > Acidimicrobiales > Ilumatobacteraceae > JAENVT01. The sequence goes on along the minus strand of JANOJI010000319.1, from coordinate 700 downwards.
TGATCGCGTAGCCGGGAGCACCATCGGGTCCTGCAGTGGGCTTCGCGGTGACCTTGATTCCGGCCACGTCGCTACCGAAATCGGGTTCTGTCACCGCGACGGCGACCATCACTTCTGCCGTCGCCAGCTTCGGGAGCCAGTAGTGCTTTTGCGCTTCGGTGCCGCCCTTGACGAGCGCCCTGGTGAGGATCTCGGGTCGGGTGACAAGTGATCCACCGATGCCCAAGGAGCCGCGGCTGAGTTCCTCTGTGGCTACGACCATTGCGAGGTATTCGCCATCGCCGCCCTCGCTGAAGCCGCCGTACTCGGCGGGCACACTGAGCCCGAAGGCCCCCATCTCGGCCAGACCAGCGATCAGATCCTCTGGCACATCGGTGTTGTGACGGTGCACGTGCTCGGCACGTGGGGCGATCTCGTTGTCCGCGAACGATCGGAACGTGTCTTGCACCATCTCGAACTCGCTGTCGAGATGGCGCGGGCCCGGTCGGTCTGCCAGCGAAGCGATGAACTGTGGATCGCGGAACTTGTCGAGGAACGAGTGAGTCGCGCGCAGCGGTGCTTGCTCCAAACCCCACATGGTCTCGCGTCCGCACAACCGGGTGATCAGGTCGTGGATCATGTCGGCGACGAAGGCACAGGTGAGGCGGGCTTCGAGGTCGCCCTTTGCGCCATAGTCGAGCATCGCTTTGGCAGCGGCGAC
>JANOJI010000502.1:0-10418 GCA_031408175.1 Ilumatobacteraceae bacterium | reverse complement strand
GACGCCTTCGGCGCGAAAGCGCTGCGTAACCAGATCCGATACTTCGGGGTCCTCGCGGATGAGGATGCGTGGCGCCATTTCGACCTGCGTTACCCTGGCGCCGAGCCGGGCAAAGGTCTGGGTGAGTTCGGAGCCGATCGGGCCGCCGCCGAGCACCACCAGCCGCCGCGGCAACTGACGCAGGTCCCATACCGTGTCGGAGGTGAGATAACCGGTTTCCTCGATTCCAGGTATCGGTGGCACAAAGGGTCGCGCGCCGGCGGCGATAATGATGCTGCGCGTGGTCAGGCGCTGTACTGCACCGTTGCGACAACTCATGTGCCTTCTGCATCGTTCCGGCGGTGCGTGGCGCTGAGATCAGTCGGCCGTTTGCCGACGTGCTGGCCGAGGTCGATCGTCTGGCCAGTGAAGGCGTCAGCGAGATCACACTGCTGGGACAGAACGTCAATAGCTATGGGCGTGATCTGCAACTGGCTGCTCGCCAATCGGGCGACAGCGAGGCCCGGCTGCGCCCAATGTTCGCCGAGTTGCTGATCGCCGTCGGTGCTGTTGAGGGCATCCGCCGCGTTCGATTCACCAGCCCGCACCCCAAAGACATGCGGACCGAGACGTTCGCGGCAATGGCTGCGACGTCGTCGGTGTGCGAGCACCTGCACTACCCGTTGCAGGCGGGCAGTGATCGCGTGCTCGCGGCAATGCATCGCGGCTACACCGCGCAGCGCTATCTCGAGCGACTTGCCTCCGGCCGTGCCGTCGTCGACGACATGGCCGTGTCGACCGACATCATCGTCGGGTTCCCTGGCGAGACCGACGACGATTTTGCAGCCACACTCGACGTGGCAGCAGCCGCCGAGTATGACTACGCCTACACCTTCATCTTCTCGCCACGCCCCGGTACTGAGGCTGCCGACATGACCGACCGCTTCGTCGAGCCGGCCGTAGCGGCCGAGCGCTTCCAGCGACTACGAGTTGTTGTCGAGCGCAGCGCACTGGCCAAGCACGAGGCACGCGTCGGTCGCGTCGAGGAAGTACTCGTCGAGGGGCCCAGCAAGAAGGATCCCGCAGTGTTGTCGGGTCGCACTCGCCAGAACAAGCTGGTGCACTTCACCCCTCCGCACCCGCTGCGTGCCGGCGCGTACGCAACGGTCGAGATCACCCACGGTGCGCCGCACCACCTCATCGGCCAGTTCGTCGAGTTGCTGGCCGAGCCACTGCACAAGCGGCGAATCGCCGTGTTCGTCGGGTGACCACCAGTACGCCGCTGGTCATTCTCGGGCCGACAGCGTCCGGGAAGAGCGATGTGGCCATGGCCCTGGCCGATCGGCACGGCGATGTCGAACTCGTGGCCGTCGATGCCATGCAGGTCTACCGGCGAATGGACATCGGCACTGCCAAGCCCTCGTCCGCCGACCGCACCACCGTGCCGCACCATTGTCTCGATCTCGTCGACGCGGCCCACGAGTTCACCGTCACCGACTTCGCCGCAGCGGCCCATCAGGCCATGCTCGGGATCGCCGACCGCCATTGCCGCGCCGTATTGGTGGCGGGCACGGGGCTGTACCTGCGCAGCGTGATCGATCCGATGGAGATGCCGGGCCGATGGCCCGACGTGCGCACCGAATTGGAGACACGCATCGAAACTGAGGGTGTCGAGGCCCTGCACCGCCAGCTGGCGACCCTCGACCCGGCGGCGGCAGCCAAGATGGAACCGACCAACGCCCGCCGTATCGTGCGCGCCCTGGAGGTCACTCTGGGAAGTGGGCGTCCGTTCAGCTCGTTCGGCCCTGGTGTCGACGTGTATCCGCCGAGCCCGTTCGTACAGTTCGGATTGCGGTGGCCGCGACCGTTGCTGGCCAAACGAATCACCGAGCGAGTACATCGGATGATCGGCGCCGGCCTGCTCGCCGAGGCCGAGTCACTGGCCCAAGGCCCGGTGTCGCGCACCGCTCGGCAGGCGCTCGGGTACAAGGAGCTGTTCGAATACCTCGACGGCGCGTGCACGCTCGACTCGGCGATCGCCACCATCATCACCCGCACCCGGCAGTTCGCTGTCCGGCAGGAGCGGTGGTTCCGACGAGACCCGCGCATACGCTGGATTGACATCGACAACGACCCGGTTGCCGCAGCGCTGCCGGTACTGGAACGCGCATGGCAGACCTCGAACTGACGAAGCATCACGGATTGGGCAACGACTTCTTGGTCGCGTTCCACCCCGACGTCGACGACTTGCCAGCGCTGGCACGACGATTGTGCGACCGGCGTCGGGGCATCGGCTCAGACGGCCTGCTGATCGGCGAGAGTGAGAGCGGCTTCGCGGCCCGCATGGTGTTGTACAACTCCGACGGGTCACGCGCTGAGATGAGCGGCAACGGCATCCGTTGCTTCGCCCAGGCACTTGCTCGGCGACGCGGTGACCTGCTGCCACAGTGCCTCATGACCGATGCCGGCGAGCGGTTGGTCACCCTGTACGCCACCGACGACCCAGACGTGATCGAGGCGGCAGTCGACATGGGGCCCGTCTCGCCCATCGATGCTCCGGACAACTGGCATCGCGTTCGGACCGATCCGTTGCGCCCTGTTAGCCATCTCAATGTCGGCAACCCACACGCGGTGGTTGCTGTCGACGATGTCGCTGTCGTCGACCTGCTGACGCTGGGGGAGATGGTGCCCGGTATCAATCTCGAAGTCGTCGAATCCGGCCCAGAGCCACACGCCATCACGATGCGGGTGCACGAGCGTGGTGCCGGCATCACCCAGGCGTGTGGTACCGGTGCGTGCGCCAGCGCGTGGGCAGCGTCCTCGTGGGGCTTCGTCACCACAGGAACTGAAGAAATCACCGTGCACATGGACGGCGGAGATGCCAGGGTACGTCTGCACGAGCCCAAGAACGGGCACGTCACGCTGATCGGTCCGGCCGTCTTTGTCGGTTCGATCACGGTTCATCTCTGAGGCAGGTGCAGCAAGGAAGCTATGTCGACGCCATACAACGAAGCCCTCGGCGCAACGCTGATCGAGCGCACCAAGCGCGAGCAGATCGTATTGGTGGGCGTCACCCTGCCCGGCCACACAGACGGCGACACTGAGGCCAGCCTCGACGAACTGGCCTTGCTGATCGACACCGCCGGCGCGGATGAGGCCGGCCGGATGGTGCAACGCCGCGACACGCCGGATCACACCTGGTTCATCGGGAAAGGCAAGGTCGACGAACTGAAGGACATCTGCTTGGCGGTCGACGCCGACACCGTCGTGTTCGAGAACGAGCTTGCTCCGGCACAGCAGTACAACCTCGAGAAGGTGCTCGGGCGGACGGCTATCGACCGCACAGCGGTCATCCTCGACATCTTCGCTCAGAATGCCCACACCCTCGAGGGCAAAGCGCAAGTCGAACTTGCACTCCTGCGGTATCGACTTCCAAGGTTGCGCCGCGGTGCAACGGCGAAGCTGTCACAACAGCGAGGTGGTGTGGGCTCGCGGTTTGGTTCGGGCGAAACCAAGCTCGAGGTCGATCGCCGGCGGATCATGCGCCGTATCACCAAACTCGAGTCCGACCTCAAGGATCTGTCGGCGACCCGCGATTTGCAGCGCAAGAGTCGCAGTCGCAGCGGCCTCGCCGCCGTCACCATCGTCGGCTACACCAACGCCGGCAAGTCCACGCTGCTCAACTATCTCACGCACGCAGGCGTCCTGGTCGAGGACAGGTTGTTCGCGACCCTCGATCCCACGACTCGCCGCCTGTCGCTGCCCGGCGGTGAACCCGTGTTGATCACCGACACCGTCGGCTTCGTGCGCAATCTGCCGCACGGGTTGATCGAGGCGTTCAAGAGCACGCTCGAAGTTGCCGGCCGAGGTGACTATCTCGTTCACGTCGTCGACTGCACCGCCGCCGATCCAGAGGGGCAGATCACAGCCGTGCGTGAAGTGCTTGCTGAGATCGGCGCTGCGCATCTTCCCGAGTTGCTGGTGTTCAACAAGCGCGACGCAGCGCCCGAGGTCGCCGCCAACCTCGTCGCCCGTCACGAAGGTTCTGTTTCCGTCAGTGCCAATACTGGTCAGGGCATCGACGGTTTCCTTCATGCGCTCAGCGATCGGTTGCGCGCCTTGAGCAAGGTCGTCGAACTGCTGATCCCATACGATCGCGGCGACCTGCTGGCTTCGGTGCACCGCGAAGGCGAGGTGCTGTCGACGCATCACGACGGCGACGGAGTTCGGGTGCGCGCCCGTCTGGCCGATGCGTCTGCAGGTCGATTGGCCGATTTCGTCGTCGCCCCTGCCTGAAGCCACTGGTGGCATTCGGCAGCAATCGGGCAGGATGGTGGTCTCATGGTTGAATCTGCCGGCTTTGTGCCACCGCCCTATCCGTACGATCGGCTCGATCGGCTGGTGCCACTGGCCCAGGCACTCGAAGGCGGAGTGGTCGATCTCTCGATCGGTACACCGTGCGATCCGCCAATCGACAGCGTGATCGCTGCGTTGTCGACCTCGAACGCCGAGCGCGGGTATCCACCGAGCATTGGTACCGACACGCTGCGCCAGGCCATCCGTTCGTGGCTCGATCGACGCTTCGACCTCGATGTTCCGGTTGGGCAGCTCGCTGCATGCATTGGCAGCAAGGAGTTCGTGGCGACGACACCGCAGTACCTCCGCCTGCGGACCCCGTCGCGAGACACGGTGCTGTATCCGGCCGTTGCGTACCCCACCTATGAAATGGGCGCAACGCTGTCCGGATGCCGCGGCGTGCCGGTGCCGAGCCGTGCCGACGGGTCCCTCGACTTTGCCGCGATCGATCCGGCCGATGCTGCACGAGCGTTGATGCTGTGGGTCAACAGCCCATCCAACCCCACCGGTGCGCTCACCGACTTGGGCTTGGCAGCGGCATGGGGACGCAGCAACAACGTGCCGATCTTCAGCGACGAGTGCTATGTCGAGTTCACGTGGGACGGTCCAGCCAGGACCATCTTGCATCACGGATTCGACGGCGTGATTGCCGTTCATTCGCTGTCGAAGCGCAGCAACCTCGCCGGACTGCGTGTCGGGTTCTATGCCGGCGATGCCGAGATCGTCGACTACCTGAAACAGGTTCGCAAGCATGCCGGGATGCTGGTGCCCGGTCCGGCGCAAGCTGCTGCCGCAGTTGCTCTCGGCGACGACGCCCATGTGGCCGTGCAGCGAGATCGATACCGAACGCGTCTCGAGCGGCTTGGCAAGGTGTTCGTAGCCTGGTCCGGCGTCGATGTGCCATTCCCCGCTGGCGGTTTCTACTTGTGGTTTGATGCCGGCGATGGCTGGAAGTTCGCCGAGCGACTGGCCCGACACGGTGGGGCATTGGTGAGTCCGGGAGACTTCTATGGTGCGGGTGGTGCGCAGAACGTGCGCGCCGCCGTGGTACAACCTGATGATCGGATCGAGCTGGTCGCCAGGCGACTGGGGGTTTTGTGATGTCGTTTCAACCACAAGTACCAAGCATCAGTCAGCCGCCGCCCCCTGTCGCCACTGAGGTGGCGATCAAGGGCAAGCGGCGCAAAGGCTTGATCGTGCTCGGGATCATCGTGTTGGTAGGCGGCGTGCTCGGCGGCGGCGCGATGGCGACCAAGAGCATGACGAACTACGAAGACGCTGTGAAGTCGCTCGCTCGTGCTCCAGTGGGTTGCACGACGACGCTGGTGTTCGACAAGCCGGCGACGTTCACGGTCTACGCCGAGACGAAGGGCAAGCTTGGCGAACTCAGTGGTGACTGCGAAGCAAACGGCAGCGAGTACGAGCACCCGGGCGACAAGCTGCCGAGGTTGTCGATGACGTTGCTCGACAGCAATGGTGACGAGATCGACATGGCACGCGGAGCAACCGCCTCATACGACGTCGATGGCTACGTGGGCACCGGCGTTCGCACCGTGACGATCGACGAGGCCGGCACCTACCGACTGAACGTCGAATCCGAGGACACCGACTTCGCTGTGGCAATCGGCAAGAATCCAAAAGATGACACCGAGTTGCTGAAGTTGATCGGCGGTGCGGTCGTCCTTGGTGGGTTCGTGCTCGGATTGCTCCTTCTCCTGCTCGGGTTACGTCGGCGTCGTCCTGACATGGCGCTGGCCGACATTCGCAACCCTGCAGCACCGATGCCGGGTTGGCCCCCCGGGCCCTACGCCGGCATTGCTCCGACCGCGCCACCCGCACCGCCGACGATGCATCCAGGTTTCAGGCCGGAGCCCCCGCCGGTAACGCAGCCGGTCGGCGCGCCTGGCCAGCCTCCGATCCGCTTGCCGGATCGACCGTCGGCCCCGGGTTTCGCACCACCGTCGTTTGCACCGCCGCCGCCACCAGCGGACGCGCCACCTAGTTCGCCGCCAACGATGCCGCCGTCGGCCGGACCCCCAACCGCTGGGCCTCAGTCGGCACCGGGTGGAGGCGGCTGGGCGGTGCCGGACGACACCGACGACGACTAGAGCCGACGCATGACCGTGACGACGCGGCCGAAGACCTGCACCTGATCGGCATCGAAGACCAGTGGCTGAAGGCGCGCATTCGCCGGAACCAACGTGATCGTCGAGCCCTTGCGCTGGAACGTCTTGACGGTGGCCTCCTCGCCGGGAATGCCGGCGATGACGATCTCGCCGTTGACCGCCGTCTCCTGAGCGCGTGCGACGACAAAATCGCCATCCATGATTCCCACATCGATCATGGAGTCACCCCGGACTCGAAGCATGAACAGTTCGCCGGTACCTGTGAAGTCTTCGGGTAGCGGGAACAACTCTTCGACGTTCTCCTGCGCCAACACGTCGGTGCCGGCGGCGACGTCGCCGACCAGGGGCACGTGCCGAACGGGACGACGTTCGATCGCAGCGCCAGACGACGGGTCGAAGCGCACCTCGATGGCGCGCGGCTTGGTTGGGTCACGCTTCAGGTAGCCCATGCGCTGCAATGAAGCCAGATGGCTGTGCACCGTCGAGGGGGAGGTGAGGCCGACGGCCTCACCGATCTCACGCACGCTGGGTGGGTAGCCACGCTCGCGCATGCTGGTTTCGATCATGTCGAGGATGCCTCGTTGGCGGGCGGTGAGTTGTTCGGACATACCCATAGCGTACGCGCGTTCGTGTCCCAGGTCAAACATTCGTTCGTGAAACAAATGTTCGATCAAAGGTTGACGTCGAACAGTCGTTCGTGGCATGCTACGAACGACTGTTCGGGCAACGTGTGTTCGACTGTCCACCGCCCCGGTCCACCAACGCTCAGGAAAGGCAGCATTCTCATGGCCATCGCAGTCGTCATCCCCGGCCAGTTCGGCGAGTATCGCACGGCGACGCAGATCTATGCCCGCCGCCGGATGATGGTGTTGCTCACCGTTGCAACGATCGCGCTGGTGCTGTTTGTCAGCGCCGGCCATGTTGTGGCGAATCGTGGAGGCGCTCCTGCCTCCGCCTCCATGATTCGCCCTGCTATCTCCAATGTCTACATCGTCAAGGGCGGCGACACGCTGTGGTCGATCAGCGAGCGCTATCACGGAGACGCGTCACTTGTCGACTACGTCGATGCCCTGGTGACGGCGAACGGTGGCACCGAGTTGCAGGTCTCGCAGGCTCTCACGCTGCCGTAGGCCATCCACTAGCCTCGGGCGGCGTGCGCTGCCCGAAATGCCATACCGACGACACCAAGGTGATCGATTCGCGCGAGGCAGAAGTCGGCACGTCGATTCGCCGTCGACGGCTGTGTGCCAGCTGCCAGCATCGCTTCACCACCTACGAACGGCTGGAGGAGGTGGCGCTGGTCGTCGTCAAGAGCCACGGGCTGCGCGAGCCGTTCGACCGTTCCAAGATCGTTGCCGGTGTCACGGCGGCGTCGAAGGGCCGACCGGTTGCGGCAGAGCAGATCGACCAGCTCAGCATCGAGCTCGAGGATCACTTCCGCTTGCAGGGCAACGAGATCACGTCGGCCGAGTTGGGGCTCGAAGTACTCGAGCGTCTGCGCTCCCTCGATGTCGTGGCCTACCTGCGGTTTGCCAGCGTGTACAAGAACTTCGATGCGGCCGCCGACTTCCAGCGCGAATTGGTGCTGCTGAAGAAGCTCGAAAGCACCTGACCTGCGATCACCGCGCTCGGAGATACCGGGTGAACAGGAAGCCGTCTTGTTCGAGCACGTGTGCCAGCCGCATCCGGCGTGAGAGTTGGGCATTGCCGCTGGTCACACGTGGGCCATCACCGCCCGCAAGAAGCGGGGAGATGGTGAGATTGAGCTCGTCGATCACGTCAGCAGCCGACAGGGCGCCGTTCAACACGGCGCCGCCTTCTGCCTGAACGAAGTCGGCGTCGATCTTGCCGAGTGCGGCGGCGAGATCGACTTCGCCCGTGCCGGCGCGGACCGACTCGACCGACGTTGCCGGGGCATCATCGGGAAGGATCATGAAGCCGGCACCGCTCGTGAACAGGGGGCTCGTCGCATCGACATTGCCGCGTCGACTGACCACACCGACTCGCTGTCCGCGCTTTCGCGGCGGTCCGTACCCTTCGATGCGCACGGTCGCCGCACCCACGATCAACACGTCAGCGAGGTCGCGGAGGGTCAGCAACACCTCCTGGTCGGTCTTGCTCGAGAGCGCACGCGAGTTGCCATCGACGACCGTCGACCCGTCGATGCTCGACACCATGCACACTGCGAGCCAGGGTCGCCCGGGCGGGCGAGGCCTGGGCACGGCGTACGCCTCCCGGACGGTCAGGTGATCCGTCGGATCCTCGAACAGCCGGCGCATCGCTGGGATGATAGGCCGGTCCGGTCAGTTCCCCCGCAGGTAGGGTTTGACGATTGCCTCGAGCATCGGCGTGAACCACTCTGCGGCCACCGTGGTGAGGTGGTTGACATCTCGAAAGATCAAGATGTCGCCGATGATCAACGGGCAATCGGTCGGCGTACACAGCCAGTCCGAGGTGTCGACGAAGCGGGCCCCAGCCTCTTCGGCTGCGGATCGCTCCGCCTCCAGCTTTCCGGTCGCCACGGCTCGGTCCCTGCTGTTGGCGCATGCGTCGACGTCCCTGAGATGTGCCGAGAGGCAGGTCGCAGGATCCGCACGCGTGTCGGGGTTGTCTCCGAGCAGCATGAGGCGTGGGGTCGAACGCTGGATCTGGCCGAGTGTCGTGACGTAACCGGCTCGCCATTCCGCATCCATGTTCGGATAGTGCCGCGAACTGGTGACGATCACGAGATCGGGCTGCTCGTCGGCAATGAACCGCACCGCCTTGTCGCGCCAGATCGGGCACGTGCGTGCCAAGGTTGCCGTCGGGATCGACACCGTCGGTGCCGGGCATCCGCCCTTGGCGAGCACGATCAATTCGAAACCGTTGCTCTCGGCGATGATCTGCAATGGCGGGAACCACTGCGCGGCATGCGAGTCGCCGAGCAGGACGATCTTGATCGACGACGTCGCCGGACCGTAGCGGCATGGGTTCAACACGTCGTCGACGCCGATCGCCACGCAACCATCGCCGTACACGTCCGGGCGGTCGTCGTAGACCTTGGCCAGCGACGGTCGCATGTTGCTGGGCACAACCGACGTGGTCAGTCCCTGCTCGAGCACCGCACGATTGGCCGCGAGGAGGCTGTCGAGATCATCGCCGGTCAGTACTGAGCCCGCGCCGGCCACGGATGCAGGCGGCAACTCCGCCAGAGCCGCGGTCGTAGTCGTCGGCGCCGCAAGACCGAGCGAGGGAGCAGCAGCAATCGTCCCACCGTCGAGTTGTCGCGGTAGGGCCGCAGAGATCGCTCCTACGATCAGCACGGTCGCGCACAGCGAGGCACCCAGAGCGAGGCCGCGGCCGGGTCGCAGCGCGATCCAAGCCGAATGGCGGACGGGGTCCTCGACGAGCCTCAGCGATGCAGCGGCGAGCGCCAATGCGAGGCCGATCGTCACGAATCGTTGACCCAACGACAGCGGGCCCCACTTTGCTTCGGCAAGAACCAGTGCGGGCCAGTGCCAGAGGTAGATCGCGTACGAGCGTCGCCCGATCCACTGCAACGCCGCGTGGCGAAGCAGTGCAACTGGAGCGAATGCCGCGGCTCCGCGACCGCCGCCGACGACGATCAGCGCCGTGCCGAGGACGGGCAGTAGTGCGGCGGTGCCGGGGAAGGCGATGGAGTCGTCGAACGTCAGTACAGCGGTCGCCACTCCTGCGACGCCAACCCATGCGGCGATGGCTCGAGCCGTCGGCGACACAAGAGTCCACGCTGCGCCGCCGGCCGCGAGCAGACCGCCGATTGCGAGCTCCCACATTCGGGCCGGTAGTAGGTAGAACGCACCGGTCGGATGCGCTTGTGTCATCCACAAACTCGCCACGAACGATACGGCAGCGACAACGAGCATCATGGTGGTGTCCAGCCGCACGTACCGGCGCATCGCCCAGACCTGATCGGGGGTGATCGCCGGACGCCACCAG
>JANOJI010000489.1:0-2132 GCA_031408175.1 Ilumatobacteraceae bacterium | reverse complement strand
GATTGCAGCGCGACTCGAGGTCATGGATGCCGAGAACCTCGATGTGCCCGATGGGTCCTTCTCGGTGGTGTTGTGTGGTTTTGGCATCTTCTTCCTTCCCGACCCGGAACGTGCCGTGGCCGGGTTTCGGCGTGCACTCGTGGGCGGCGGCCGGCTCGGCGTGTCCACGTGGGGGGCCGAGGACGACTGCTGGTCGTGGGAGGACGAGCTGTTTGCGGACGTCGTCGTCAAGCGTCGAGCGGTGCGAAGATCGTTCGACCAAGCCGGTGACCTCGAGGTCTTGCTCGGCACCGGCGGGTTCGACGATGTCGTCGTACAGACCGCTCACCATGAGGTGCACCTGGCTGGACCAGAGGAGTGGTGGGCGTGGAAGTGGTCGTACAGCCTGCGCGGTGTGCTGGAGCAGATGGATCCGGCGCGCCTGAATCGGCTGCAGCGCGAAGCATTCGCCCGGATCGCGGAGATGCCCTCCGACGACTCGGGCGGGCTGCCATTGCGACTGGAAGCCCTGTTCGCATTGGGCCGTGCCGCTAGGTCAGTTTGACGATGCCCATCTTGACGGCCATCAGCACGGCTTGGGTGCGATCACGAGCGTTCAACTTCTCGTAGATCGATGCGAGGTGGTTCTTAACCGTCTTGCCGCTGATGTACAGCCGCTCGGCGATCTCGTTGGTGCCGAACCCGTCGGCCACGAGTTGCAGGACCTCTTCTTCACGAACAGAGATCAACGCGTCTTCGCGGCGAGCCTCGTCGAGCATGGCCGCGGCGAGACGTGGAGACATCGGGCGGTCGCCGTTGGCCGCGAGTTGGATGGCGAGGATGACCTCGCTGATCGACGAATCCTTGGTGAGGTAGCCGACCGCACCGGCACGAATGGCCCGGTCGATCACGTCGCGGTCGATGTGCATGGTCAGCATGACAACCCGCTGCCGACCGTCGGCTTCGACGAGACGACGAGCTGCCTCGACACCGTCCATCCCGGGCATCGAGACATCCATCAGCACGACATCGGGCTTGTGCTCGAGAGCGAGGCGGATCGCCTCTTTGCCGTCGCTGGCCTCGGCCACGACCTTGATGCCCTCGCTTTCGAGCGCTCGCCGGATTCCTTGGCGCAGCATGGTATGGTCATCGACCAGGATTACCGAGAGTCCCAACGTTGTCTCCTGTCGTCAGAGCGAAGATGCACCTGAATCTCCGTGCCACCACGCATCGATGGGCGGATAGAAAGCTCGGCCCCGATTCGGGCCGCACGCTCGCGCATGCCAATGATGCCATAACTATCGGCTCGACTGGTATGCACCCCAAGACCGACCCCGTCGTCACGAACCGAAATCGAGGCGCTCGTGGTGGTTTCGTTGACGGTCACGGTCAGGTGCTTTGCCTGCGAATGCCGCTCGACGTTGGTGATTGCTTCGCGTGCAATCTGCCACAGCTCTCGTTCTTGCATCAGCGGCAACCGGCCGGCGATGCGCACTTCGTGATCGGTCTCGATGCCGGTTCGTTGCTGCACTCGCGTCAGGAAATCACGGACGATGCTGGCCAGGTCGTAGGTGTCGGTGACCTCGGTGCGCAGATCGAACAGAGTGTCACGCACGTCGGAAACGACGGCGGTGACCTGAGTGCGCAGATCTTCGAGGACGGGAATGATCTCGCCGCCATCAGCTGCGATCGAGCGTGCGCGGTCGACCTCGTAGCCGATCATCGCCAATGAGGAGCCGATGTGATCGTGGAGATCTCGAGCAATGCGCGACCGTTCTTCGTCGGCGGCGAGGGTGCGGATACGACCGAACATGCGGGCATTGTCGATGGCGATGCCGAACGGCTCGGTGAGGCCGTGGACGATCTCGGCTTGCTGCTGCCCAAATGAGTCGGGCTGGTCGGCTTCGACCGCGATCAGACCAACGAGAGCCCCTCTGGCTCGCAGTGCGGCGTAGAGGCCACTGCGCGCCGATGCCGACACGCCTCCGCGAAAGCTGAGGTCGTCGATACGTACGGTACGCGGCGAGTCCATCGCAGCGCGCAATCCCTCGGGGAGGCGGTCGAGTTGGAACGACGGCGGCGGCGTGAAACCAAGGGCGCGGATGGGCTCCACTGCGCGATCGGTCGCGTTGACGAGGAACACCGAGAGTGCG
>JANOJI010000582.1:0-1935 GCA_031408175.1 Ilumatobacteraceae bacterium | reverse complement strand
TGAGACACGACAGGTCGGTCTGTACGTCGACGGTGTCGGATGGCTTCATGCCGCCACCGCGCAGCGCGCCGCCAAGGGCGTGGAGAATTGCCCCAACCTTCAACGTCTTGAACGTGATAGCCACCAGGCCGCGATCGAATGTGGCCGCCGGGCTGAGATCGAGGGGGCGATTGCCGAGGTATGTATACGGGTTGGTGTTGAGCACGATCGTGAAGTAGCCGTCGACCAGCGTTGCGGTTGCGGACGTGCGCAGCTGGAAATGAGGCTCAGCACGGTCGTACTTGCTCATCCATGTGCGGACCGAGGCATAGATGAACAGCGGATGACCGAGCCACCGCTTCATCGATGCCCGGCGCTCGACCTCGCGGACGACCGCGGCGTCGTAGCCGAGGCCGGTGTGGAAGCAGAAGTACCGGCCGTTGACGTGACCGAGGCCGATGGGACGGATGTCGCCGGCGGCGATCCCGTTGGCCAGCAGTTGCACGGCGGCGACTGGATCGTTGGGCATCCCGAGTGTGCGGGCGAACACGTTCGTACTACCTCCGGGGAGGATCGCGAGCGCAGTGTCGGTGCCGGCGACGCCGGTGGCAACCTCGTTGAGGGTGCCGTCGCCGCCGAACCCGATGACGACATCGACTCCTCGGCGGGCAGCGTCCTGGGCGAAGCGAATGGCGTGACCGCGCCGATTGGTCTCGACCACCTCGACGTCGTTGCCCTTGGCGAGCGCACGGTGCACCACCACGGTGTTTCGGGCCGTCACCGACGAGGCGAATGCGTTGACAACCATCAGGATGCGCAAGACCGCGACGATATCGGACAGGTTCCTGCTTGAGCCTTGGCCCAGCGACGTGGCACGATCCGGCGACGAAATGGGTCGGCGGTAGTTGGGGCTCGGGCCTACTACGCGGTAACAATGGTCCTCCTATGAACGTGATCGTCTGTGTGAAGCAGATCCCCGACCCGGCAATGCCGGGCGAGCTGAACAGCTCGACCAACACCCTGAAACGCGAAGGCAAGCTGATCCTCGACGAATCCGACAGCTACGGAGTCGAGATGGCCCTGCAACTCGTGGCCACCGCCGGCGAGGGCGAAGTCAGCCTGGTGTCGATGGCGCCCAACGATGAGGTCAGCGGAATGCGAACGGCCCTGGCGATGGGCGCAGCAAAGGGCATCTTGGTCAGCGACCCGAGCCTGCAAGGCAGTGATGCACTGACAACGGCCAAGATTTTGGCTGCGGCGATCGGCCGTCTTGGTGGCGCCGACCTGGTCATTGCTGCGACCGAGTCGAGCGACGGCTACACCGGCACGGTGCCCGAGCAATTGGCCGAGGTGTTGGGGCTGCCATCGGTCACGTTCGCCAAGCACGTCGTGGTCGACAACGGATCGCTCAAGGTCAATCGCCAGACCGAAGACGGGTACGACGAGGTCACCTGCCCGTTGCCGGCCGTCATCAGCGTGACCGCCGGGGTGGTCGAGCCTCGGTATCCGAGCTTCAAAGGGATCATGGCTGCCAAGTCGAAGCCCGTCGAGACCGTCACCGCTGCCGACCTGGGCGTCACGCCGGTCGGATGGGACGGCGCAGGTCAGACGATCTCCAGTGTGACCAAGGCCGAGGCCCGAGCCGCCGGAGAAATCATCGAAGACGACGGAGAGGGATACGCCAAGATCGTGGCGTTCCTCGAGAACCTGAAGGTCATCTGAGGAGCACCATGACCCGCCTGTTGGCGCGCGCCGCGCGGCGCGCCTCGCAGAGCTGGCGCAGCCCGGGCGCCTGACGGTGGCCCGTGATACCAGCGTGGCCGCCTCGGACCTGTCGCACGCGGCAGTGACCGCGGGCAGCACCGTGCACGTGCTCATCGAGCTTGATGCCGGAATGCATCGCGTCGGCGTGCAGACGCCCGAAGACGCCGCCGGGCTCGGGGTTCGTGTCACGGA
>JANOJI010000388.1:0-3255 GCA_031408175.1 Ilumatobacteraceae bacterium | reverse complement strand
TGCCGGCACCAATCACGATCTGGCGGGTGACGAAGTGCGGAGTGACTTGGGAGACGATCCGGCCGAACGGCACGCTGCGAGCCAGTAGGTAGTTCTCATGACAGCCATAGCTGTTGCCCTTGCCGTCGGAGTTGTTCTTGTGACACAGGATCTCTGCGCCGTCTGGAAGGTGACTGGCCGCGGCGACCATGCTCTCGCGGATGATCTCCTCGGCGGCCCGGTCGTAGCGCACCACTTCCAGCGCGGTCAGGCACTCGGGAGTACTGATCTCCGGATGAGCGTGATCCACGTAGTAGCGCGCCCCATTCGTCAACACCGAGTTGACCAGGTTGGTCTCGATGTCGGGTGCCAGCAGGTCGTCGACGGCAAAGCCTCGGGCGTCGTTGCCAGGATGCTCGTCTTCGAAGTCCCAACCGACCTTGCGATAGTTGATGGCAAGGTAGGCGTTGATCAGCAGCGACGACGCAGTGACCGGGTTGCTGTCGGCGCCGCGCACCATGATTCCGTACTCGGTCTCGATCCCACAGACCTTTGGGATTGCCATGTCAGCACCCTAACGAACGAGCGACGCGCTTACACGAAAATGACCCGTCGTCACCGAGTGTCAACATTTGTGCTCCGACAATGCCGTCGTCGGCCACCCGACAATCATCGCCACGGTTCTCGAGGGCGTAGAAGGTCGAAGGACTGCCGCACAGTTGCAGCTCACCGTCATGCCAATCAAACGCCTCGTGCAGGTGACCGCTGACGACGGCGCCGACATGGGGACGAAGGCGTAGTGCGGCAAGCATCTGCTCGGCGCCGATCAGCTGGAAGATGCCGAGCGTGCTCGGCGACCGAGGTGGATGATGAATGGCGATCAACGTCGGCCGATCATCGACGCGATCCAGACGACTGGTCAATTTGTCGACATCGACCGAACCGTGGTCGTGACCGGGTATCGCCGACTCGACCGAGAGCACACGCCACGATCCGACCTCGGCCGTGTCGGTTGCGCCGAACACCGCGCGCACAATGTCGGCGTCGTCGTGATTACCGGCGATGGCCAACACCGGCGTCGACAGCTCAGCGACCATGCGTTCAACTCGCTGCAGCGCGGCGAGCGATCCATCGTCGGCGAGGTCACCGGTGAGCACGACGAGATCCGGCTCGAGGTCGAGGACCGCGTCGATCGTCGCCCGCAGCCGGGCATCGGGATTGTTCTCGAGCGATGTGTGCGGTTCGGACCGTAGATGGGTATCGCTGATCTGCAGCACGATTGCCATGGCAGTGACTAGAGGTATTGCCCTGTGCCGACTCGTTCGATGGCTCGGCCGCCCTCACGGTCGGCCTCGGCACGACCCTTGACGAGCGTACGGATGAAGACGATGCGCTCGCCCTTCTTGCCACTGATCTTGGCCCAGTCGTCGGGGTTCGTCGTGTTGGGCAGGTCCTCGTGTTCCTTGTACTCCTGCTTGATCGAGTCCAACATGTCCTGCGTCGAGACGCCGCGTGCTCCCCCGGCGATGACACGTTTGATCGCCAGCTTCTTGGCACGGCGGACGATGTTCTCGATCATTGCGCCCGAAGAGAAGTCCTTGTAGTAGAGGATCTCCTTGTCACCGTTCTGGTATGTGACTTCGAGGAACTGATTGGCCTCGTCGATGCGGTACATCTCCTCGACGGTCTTCACGATCATGTCGGGCACCTTCTCGTCTGCGGCGATCGGGATCTCATCCGTGAGGTACTGGGCGAAGATCTGTCGGGCGGCGACGTCGTTGGGACGCTCGATCTTGATCTTCACGTCGAGCCGGCCGGGTCGGAGGATCGCCGGATCAATGAGGTCCTCGCGGTTGGTGGCGCCGATCACGATCACGTTGCGCAGTCCCTCGACACCGTCGATCTCGGCGAGCAACTGCGGCACGATCGTCGACTCCATGTCGCTGCTGATCCCGGAGCCACGCGTGCGGAACATCGAGTCCATCTCGTCGAAGAAGACGATGACCGGCCAGCCCTCCTCACTCTTCTCACGGGCCCGTTGGAACACCAGACGGATCTGCCGTTCGGTCTCACCGACGTACTTGTTGAGGAGCTCGGGACCCTTGATGTTGATGAAGTAGCTGCGGCCCTTCTCGCCACCGGTCTTGTCGGCGACTTTCTTGGCCAGGGAGTTGGCGACTGCCTTGGCGATCAGGGTCTTGCCGCACCCGGGCGGGCCATAGAGCAGGATCCCCTTCGGCGCTGGAAGTTGATGCTCGGCGAACAGGTCGTGGTAGAGGAACGGCAACTCGACGGCATCGGCGATCTGCTCGATCTGGCTGTCGAGGCCGCCGATGTCGCTGTACGAGATGTCGGGCACTTCCTCCAACAACAGATCCTCGACCTCGGGCCGCGGCAGCTTCTCCAAGAGCATGTTGGTCCGCGGGTCGAGCCGCATGGTGTCACCACTGCGCAGATGCACACCGCGCAGCGAGTCGGCAAGTTCGCAGACACGCTCCTCGTCGGCGCGACCCACAACCAGGGCGCGCACACCGTCGTCGAGCAACTCCTTGATCGACACGACCTCCCCGGTGACTTCTGGATGCCGAGCCTGCACGACGTTGAAACTCTCGTTCAGCACGACCTCGGATCCACGAGGCAGTTGTTCGTGGTCGATGTCGGGGTGCAACCCGACGCGCATCTTGCGACCACTGGTGAGTACGTCGACCGTGCCATCGTCGTTCTTGCCGACGATCACTCCATACGCAGACGGAGGCTGGGTGAGCTTGTCGACCTCGTCGCGAAGTGACGAGATGTGCTCACGAGCCTCACGAAGCGTGTAGCTCAACTTCTCGTTCTGCGAGACCGCCTGGGCCAGCTGCCCTTTGGTCTCCAAAAGACGCTCCTCCAGCGCTCGTTGGCGCTTTGGTGCGTCGGCCAGGCGGCGGCGCAGCTGGTCGATCTCCTGCTCGAGCACGACAACTTGGGCCTGCAGCACCGCATCAGTGGGCTCAGATTCCTCTGCCATGATCGGAACCTACACGCGTGCGGTACCCAGCGGCGCGCACTTACGGTGTTGCCGTGGCTGTAGGCCCGCCGTGACGCCTATCACCTCGATCGCAGTAACCAGTGTTTGCAGGTGAACGGCCTGTATGCTCAGCCACGTCTGACCCTTCGAATGAGGAGACTGTACGTTATGAAGGTCTGGATCGACCAGGATCTGTGCACCGGTGATGGGCTCTGTGAGGAGATCGCGCCCGACGTTTTCACCCTGCTCGACGATGGCCTCGCCTACGT
>JANOJI010000342.1:0-1857 GCA_031408175.1 Ilumatobacteraceae bacterium | reverse complement strand
AAAAGTGCGTAGTCCTGGAACACGGTGTTGACGTCGCGGTCATACGGAGCGAGCGTGGTGACGTCGCGTCCTTGCAACAGCACGGCCCCGCCGGTGGGCAGCTCGAACCCGGCAATCATCCGCAGGACGGTGGTTTTGCCACTGCCGGATGGACCGAGCAGCGAGAAGAACTCACCCTCGGCGATCTCCAGGTCGACATCGTCGACCGCCACCACCTCGCTCGTCCCGGCGCCGAACGTCTTGCGCAGGCGAACCAGCTGTACAGCCGGTGCTGCGCCACGATTTTCGATGCGAGACCCCTCGATGGCGACGGATTGACTCACGATGCGCTGCCACTCCCCTGGTATTCGTCGCGACCAACCGTCACGACGTTAGTCGGTCGCGGATTGACCGGTGACCATTCAGGTTGCGGCGGAAACCCTTTCGGTGACCACCTTGGAGGACCCGCCCGATTGCATGGTGATTCCGAGCAGGCTGTCGCCGGCTTCCATGGTGCGCTTCTGGTGGCTGACGACCAGCAACTGCGCCTCCTGGCGAAACTCGTGGAGCAATCCGAGGAAGCGGTGCAGGTTGACGTCGTCGAGGGCGGCCTCGACCTCGTCCATGACGTAGAACGGCGATGGCCGGCTACGGAACACGGCGAACAGGTAGGCCAGGGCGGTCAAAGAGCGCTCGCCGCCTGACAGCAGCGAGAGCTTCTTCACGTTCTTGCCACTCGGCTTTGCCTCGACCTCGATGCCCGTGTTCAACAGGTCATCGGGGCTGGTGAGCACCAGGTTTCCCACACCTCCAGGGAAGAGCATTGCGAACAATTGTGTGAAGTGCATGCTGACATCGGCGAACGCTGCCGAAAAGACCGTCTGAATCTCCAGATCGACGGCCTTGATCACCCTCATGAGGTCGCGGCGTGTGTTGCGCACGTCTTCCAACTGCTCCCCGAGGAACTTGTGCCGGGCCTGCAGTTCGTTGAACTCCTCGAGAGCCAAGGGATTGATCGGGCCCATGAGCCGAAGCTCGCGTTCGAGATCGCGCACGCGTGCTGCAGCCGAGATCGCATCGGGAATTGCTGGAAGCTCTGCGGCCTCTGCCGCGGAGGGCTCGAGATCGTGGTCACGACGCAGGGCCTCGACGACGCCCTCCAGGCGCATGCGCACCTCGGCCTCGTCGATCTCGACACGTCGCGACCTCTCGCGATCCTCGTCGAGCCCCTTCTCGGCGGCGACGCGCAGGCCACGAGCTTCTTCGAGACGCTGGGCAATGCCACGTACCTCCGCACTTTGCTTGCGACGAATCTCCAGTAACGCGTCGTGTCGTGTCTCGATGACGTGACGATGACGATCGACGAGCGCCGCCAGATTCTCGACAGCACCCAATGCCTGCTCGACCTCCAGCCGGCGCTGCCCGGCATGGGCACGGGCGACGGCATCGACCTCGAGCCTCCGCTCGGTCTCCTGCAGTCGACGCTCGAGAAAGTGCTGGCGCTCGTACAGGCCGGCGTTGCGGATTTCGAGATCCTGCCGGCGATTCGCCAGTTGCGCGGCGCGGGCATCGAGCCCCGCCCGCGTTTCACCGCGTGCTTTGGTCGCCTCGGCCTCCGCTGCCTCACCGGCTTCGAGCGCCGGAACGAGTGCATCGAGTTCGGCAATGCGGCCGCTTTCGCGATTCAGTCGCTCGCCAGCTTCACCGACGGAATGCTCGAGTGTTTCGATCTCTGCGTGGGTGTCACGACGCTCGCTCTGGGCGCGGGCCAAGGCGCTGGAGCTCGCCGAGAAACCGGCGTCGTGTGTGTCGAGCTCACGACTGATTTCGGCTTCGCGATGCCGCGCCGCTTGCAGCTCGGCGCGGCTCACTTGTTCG
>JANOJI010000279.1:0-4048 GCA_031408175.1 Ilumatobacteraceae bacterium | reverse complement strand
GACACACTGGCCTACGTGCCTGACGCCAGGACGATCTACACCGGCGACATCCTGTTCATCGGCGGCACCCCGATCGTGTGGGCCGGACCGTTGAGCAATTGGATCGCGGCGTGCGATCTGATGCTGGGGATGGATCTCGATGTCGTCGTGCCGGGCCACGGTCCGATCACCGACAAGGGTGGTATCGCCACTGTTCGCGACTACCTGTCCTTTGTCGACGAAGCCGCAGGCCGGCTGCAGGCCTCGGGGGTCGATGCATGGGAGGCCACACGCGAGATCGCGGCCGAGATCAAAGCCCGTCCCGATTTTGGATCGCTGGGCGAGTTCGGCCGGATCGCCGTCAACGTCGACACCGTATACCGCCACCTCGACCCTGCGTACAGCTCACCCAATGTTGTCGAGCAGTTCAGGCGAATGGCCGCGCTCGAGGCCGCGAGCTGACGAATCGCCAGTGACGATTCGGGGGCTCAGCGCACCGAACTGTCTTCGGCGATGGGTATGTAGGACGATTTTCGCTTCTTGGCAGGTTTGCCGGAACGATGAGCGATGGATCGACGCACCGCCAACACCCAGCCAACGATCACGCAGATGCTGAACACAAACCATTGGATCGCGTACGACAAGTGCGGGCCCTCATCGAGGGTTGGATCGACGATCGGTTGCAACGAGCCGGCGTCAGGCGGACTCGAGGCGCGTGCCTCGACGTATAGGGGCTGCACCGTCGCATCGAACTGTGACGACAGCACGTCGATGTCGATCCGTCGAATCTCGGTGAGTGCCTCGACTGCCTCGTCGGCCGGTTGGCCCGTCGTTCGCTGTTCGCTGACTCGCAGACGTCCGGTCACCTCGATCAATCCCTGCGGCGCCCGCGGAACATCGTCGGCGCTCGGCACGAATCCGCGATTGACCAGTAGCAGCGAGCCATCGCCGAGTTGAAGGGCGTCCACGACATTTCGTCCCGTTTCTCCGTTCTGCGAGCGGTTGACAACGAGGAATTGATGATCAGGCACATAGGTCCCGGCGACCCGTATTGGTCGCCATTCGATCGTCGACGGATCGGCCAGGTTGGCCCGGATCTCGTCGAACGCAACGTCCGGTTGGCTGGTGTTGGCATCGACTCGAGCGTTGAACTGCTGCCGCTCGTCGAGGCGCCGAAGCTGCCAGAAGGCGAGGTTGATCATGACGATGACCACGACGGTAACGAGCAGGTGGAAGCCGATCCACCGCGGTGTGATGAGGAAGCGATACGTCGCTCCCTGCCCGCTGGGTGAGTCGGCGGGATCGGTGGCCATCAGCTTCGCAGGCTACCTTCGCAGTTGATGACACCCGATGGGCTCACTGATTCGTGGTTGAGCTCGGTGCTGCATTCCGATGTGACGGTTCGTGGCACGAGGCGGATCGGCGATGGGTTGGTCGGTATGAACATCCGGCTGGATTTGGACAGCGACGGATCCGTGCCTGCCTCGCTGATCGTCAAGTTGCCGTCACCGGATCCGACGAGCCGAGCGACAGGCATTGCGCTGCGCAACTACGAACGCGAGGTGTGCTTCTACCTCGAGATCGCACCCACCGTCGACATCAGCGTCGCCCGCTGCCATCACGCCGAATGGCATGCCGCCACCGGAGACTTCGTACTGCTGATGGAGGATCTGGCGCCTGCCGTGCAGGGGAACCAGATCACAGGGTGCGTTGCAAGGCAGGCGCGCACTGCGGTGTTGGAGCTTGCCAAACTGCACGGACCGCGATGGGGTGACGGCACACTCGACGACATCGAGTGGTTGAGTCGTCGTAGCGAGAACGATTCGCAGCAGTTGGCAATGCTGTGGGGCATGTTCCTGCCCGGATTCATGAACACGTACGGCAGCTACTTGTCGGCTGATGCGGCCGAGTTGATCGAGCGATTCGGTCAACGGATCGCCCGCTGGGTCGACGACCGGGGTCCGCCGAGCACGGTGACGCACGGCGACTATCGCCTCGACAACCTGATGTTCGCCGGCCCGGCGGGTGGTGCACCGATAGCCGCCGTCGATTGGCAGACGCCGGGCCACGGGCTCGGCATCACCGATGTCAGCTACTTCCTCGGTGCCGGACCGCAACCTCTCGAACGTCGCCAGATCGAGCGCGCCTTGGTCGACGACTACGGGCAGGCGTTGGCTGCGTATGGGGTCGACGTCGAACCCGGTGAGCTGTGGCTGCAATACCGGCGCGACGCGTATGCGGGTGTGGTGATGAGTGTGATCGCGTCACAGATCGTTGGCAGCAACGATCGCAGCGAGGCGATGTTCGCCGCAATGGCCACGCGCCACGCGCAGCACGCGATCGATCTCGACAGCGAGTCGCTGTTGTGACAGACCTTCCTGACTTCCACATTCCTCACGCAGAGAAAATCGAATGGATGATCGAGGAGCACGGCTGGGCGATCGAGCCGGTGGCGGCGCAACCCGAGCTCGATCCACCGGTCGCCGGGTACATCTACACGATCGGGTTTCCGCAAGCGTTCGACTTCCCCGAGGTCGTGTTGTTCGGGCTGACGCCGGCCGCTGCCCGTGGACTCTTCGATCTACTCGCCGACCTGTTGAGCGGCGGTACCGAAATCCCGCTCAGCGTCGAGCTGATGGGTCTCTTCGACAACGAGTTGCGATGCGTCTTTGTACCGATCGACCTCGCCGAATGGGGCCCGATGTTCGCCACGGGCGTGGCCTGGCATCGCGGGACACCATTCGGGGTCGTGCAACTGTTGTGGCCCGACCGCAACGGATTCCTGCCCACCGAACCGGGCTTCGATCGACGCCTGGTGCTGGCCCAACCGGTGATCGGTACCCTGACTGGGTGAGCACTGTGCCGCCCGTGTTGTTGTTCGACGGTGACTGCGCTTTCTGCACAACCTGCATCAACTGGGCTCGACGCCACATCCGGAGACTCGATGCGACTGTCCCGTACCAGCACGCCGATCTCGCATCGCTGGGTGTCTCTGCCCACGAGTGCGAACGGGCTCTGCAGTGGGTCGGTGCCGACGGCACGGTGCTGAGCGCCCATCTGGCCATCGCCCAGACGATGACCGATGCCGGCAAGGGCTGGGCCGTGATCGGCCGGGCACTCCGGTTGCCTGGCATGCGCCAGCTCAGCGGGGTTGTGTATCGCTGGATCTCGCGGAACCGCCATCGACTGCCGGGCGGTACGCCGGCTTGCTCTCTGGATGGTCATCGAAGCCCCGACGCTCGTTGAGCTCGGCGGCGAGCCGATCGAGGCTTGGTTCATCGGCTGATTGCAGCTGCTGCCGTCTGTCGGCATCGATTGGTGCCGCAGCAAGCAACACCGCCCAAGAGGAGTCGGGCCGGTCGAGGACGATCCGCAGCGCGGCTGTCAATGCGCCAATCGGATCAGTGTCGTAGTCGGCCAGCAGGCGCTCGGCGTGAACCTTCTTCAGCCGGGCGATGGTCGTTCCTCGATGTGCCATGGCGCGCCGTGCTCGGCGAGCAGCGGTAGGAACGGATCGGCGGAGAACGCCTCCGGGCCATTGACCCCTTCACCTTTCCACTCGCCGGTCGCCATCATCTCCAACGCGACAGCCGGATGTACCGCTGTCTGCCAGACGACTGCCTGATGATCGAACTCGGCCATCGTCCACTCGTTGTCGACGATTTGGTAGATGTACGTGCATCGCGCGGCGCCATCGACGCCAACTCCCGTGACCAGCGTGCCGGCACAGGTGCGCCCGCTCATACGATGACCGAGGTCGGCCGGGTTGGGCAGCACTGCCGCGACCAGATCACGTGGCGACACGTCAACTCCACGAACGGTTACCGGCTTCGTCGAGTCGAGCCCGAGCTTGTGCAGCGTGGCCAGCACCTCGAGGAACTCGTCGCCGAGGCCGTACTTGAACGTCACCCGATCCACATCGATCCAACGTGGAATCAGGAGCACTTCCTCATGTTCGACATTGACGCACTTCAACTGCCCGATGCCTTCGGGAAAGATGAACTGTTCGGGTTCGGAGAACGGCGCCGTCGTGAACCAGCCGCGTTCGCGTTCGTAGACGATGGGCGGG
>JANOJI010000216.1:0-14507 GCA_031408175.1 Ilumatobacteraceae bacterium | reverse complement strand
CTGGACAATGCGGGCCGGCTCGACGCGGAGCACGGTGACAGGGACGACCTTGTCGTTCACCCACACCTGGCTCATGGCGATTTTCTCGCCAACGATCGCTTTCAGTGCCATAATCGGCAACCTTTTCGGGTCAGACCCGGTCGCCCGGGCATTGGTCGTAGCACGCAAATGCTCCGCAGGCCCTACGGCCGGCGGAGCACCGGATTCAGTTCTTGCTGTGAGGTCCCCCCGTCCACACACTTCTGGGGGCGCACACAGACTTCGATTGAGGCACGCCGGCTGGCGCGCACGAGGCTTTGACTCTACCGGAGCAGGCAGCGCCTGCCAACTTCGACCTCCATGCACAGCGCGTCTTCGCCCCGAACCGGCTACGTTCGGGTCTCGATATGCCTGCCCTGAAGCGAATCCTCATCGGTAAGCCGATTTCGTCGGAGGAGCAGGAGCATCAACGCCTCCGCAAAGCGGTGGCGCTGCCGATATTTGCGTCCGACGCGATCTCATCGACCGCCTACGCCACGGACGAGATCCTGGTCGTCATCCTGCTGCAGGCCGGCATCGGTGCCTCGGCATTCAACCCACTCACCCCCATCGCAATCGTTGTCTGCTTCTTGATGTTCATCGTGGTGATGAGCTATCGCCAGACGATCCACGCCTACCCGTCGGGAGGCGGTGCGTACGTCGTCAGTCGCGAGAACCTCGGCGAGGTGCCGTCGCTGGTCGCCGGCGCCTCGCTCTTGGTCGACTACATCCTGACGGTTGCGGTCAGTGTGGCCGGCGGCGTTCTGGCCATGCGCACCGCCTTCGGCTTCGACCCCAGCTACACCGTGCCGATCTGCTTGCTCTGCGTCTTCGTGATGACCGTGATGAACCTTCGCGGGCTACGAGAAAGCGGCGCAACCTTTGCCGGCCCGACGTATTTCTACATCCTCATGCTGGTCATGCTGCTCGTCACCGGCCTGTACCGGGTCTTCGTGCAGGATCTCGGACCGATTCCATCTGACCTCCTCTCCGAGGAGGCGATCGAGCTCTCCAAGCAGACGAAGAACCTCGGCTTTCTCATGCTGCTGCGCGCGTTCTCATCCGGTGCCGTCGCCCTCTCGGGTGTCGAGGCCGTGTCGAACGGCGTGCCGTCGTTCCAGAAGCCGGAGAGCAAGAATGCGTCGACGGTGCTGGTGTGGATGGGCAGCATCCTGGGGATCTGCTTCCTTGGGGTATCCGTGTTGGCTTCCCATCTCAAGCCGTTCCGGGGTCACGAGGACGGCAACGGCCTCGGGTTGATGGCCGAGCACATCTACGGGGGCAAGGGAGTGCTGTTCTGGCTCACCATGATGGCCACGTTCTCGATCTTGATCCTCGCCGCCAACACCGCATACAACGGATTCCCCGGTCTGGCGTCGATCATCGCCCGAGATGGTTTCCTGCCGCGTCAGTTCTTCAACCGCGGCGCGCGCCTGGTGTTCTCCAACGGCGTGATCTTCCTCGCAGCGATCGCGGGCATCTTGATCATCGTCTTCAACGGCGACATCTCCAAGCTGATCCCGTTGTATGCGTTCGGCGTGTTCACGGGCTTCACGCTCAGCCAAACGGGCATGGTCAGGCACCACCTCCGGCACAGGGTGGGCCGTTGGAAAGTGAGCCTCACCATCAACGCCATCGGCGCAATGTCGACGGGGCTGGTCGCGATGGTCGTGGTCGTCTCCAAGTTCACCGAAGGAGCGTGGATCCCGGCATTCCTGATCCCGTTCATGGTGATTGCCTTCCGGTCAATGGGCAAGCACTACAAGCGCAGTCGCGGCGCTGTCGTGGCACCACCCGGCTACCGGGCCCCGCGCGAGACGCACACGATGGTCGTGCTCGTCGGCGGAGTCAACAAAGGTGTGCTGCGCGGCGTGCAATATGCGCGGTCACTGAACCCCGACCGCATCTTGGCCGTCACGGTGGCCAGCAACGACGAGGAACGCAAAGCCATCGAAGAGCAGTGGAAGGCGTTCGAGGTGCCGATCGAACTGCACACGGTGTACTCCCCATATCGTGAGCTGACCCGCCCGATTCTGCAGTTCATCGACGAACTCGACGAACGCCACCAGGGCGACATCATCACGGTGGTGATCCCCGAGTTCGTCACATCGTGGGGCACCCAGTGGCTGCACAACGGCAGCGCCTTTGCTCTGAAGGCCAAACTGCTCTACCGTCCGCACACCGCCGTTGTCTCGGTCCCGATCCATACGATGGGCGATCACACCGAAGAGCAGTAGGAGTTTGTTGTATGCATGTCATCGTTGTCGGGTGCGGCAGGGTCGGGTCGGAAGTCGCCCTCAACCTCGCAGCGACAGAACACGACGTCATCGTGATCGATCGTCGCGCTGAGTCTTTTCGTCGCCTCGGCGAGGACTTCAAGGGTACGACCATGGTGGGTGTCGGCTTCGATCGCGATGTACTGACCGAGGCCGGCATCACCCCGAACTGCGCTGTGGCGGCGGTGACCAGTGGTGACAACTCCAACATCCTCATCGCTCGGGTTGCTCGCGAAACCTTCGGCGTCAAACACGTGGTCGCCCGTATCTACGATCCACGACGAGCATCGATCTACGAACGGTTGGGCATTGCCACTGTCGCGTCCGTGACGTGGACGAGTGCACGGGTGCTGCGCCACCTGCTGCTGTCGGACTCCACCCCCGATTGGATCGACCCCTCGGCCAGGTTCACCATCATCGAACGACGGGTTCCGGCTGCCGCAGCCGGCATGACGGTGGCCGATGTCGAAGGATCGACTGCCGGACGGGTGGCGGTACTCGGTCGGTTCGGCGAGGCGTCAATCCCGGCGTCAAACACACTGCTGCAAGAGGACGATGTGCTCCACGTTGTCGTGCCCGCCGACAGCGCCGCGCAACTCGACGCCGCACTGCACCTCACCGAAGGGACGCACTGATGAGGGTGATCATTGCCGGCGGCGGCAGCGTCGGACGCTACATGGCCGGCCAGCTGCAGAATTCAGGTCACGAGGTGACGTTGATCGACAACGACACCGCAGTCGTCACCCAAGGTCGCGCCACTCGTACGCCGGTGGGCGTCACCTGGTGGCTCGGTGATGCTTGCGAGGTGGCCACACTGACTTCTGTCGGTGCGGCTCAGGCCGACGTTGTGGCCGCTGTGACCGGCGACGACGAAGACAACCTGGTGGTGTCGTTGCTCTGCAAGCAGGAGTTCGCGGTGCCGCGGGTTCTCGCTCGAGTCAACAATCCGAAGAACGAGTGGATGTTCACCGATATGTGGGGTGTCGACGTCTCGGTCTCCACTCCGCACCTGCTCACCGCCCTGGTCGAAGAAGCCGTCACCGTGGGTTCGTTTGTGCGCCTGCTCAGCCTGGAAGGCGGCAAGGCGCGCCTCGCCGAGGTCACCCTGGCGGCAGGCTCTCCCGCGATCGCCAAAGAGCTCACCAACCTCGGCCTGCCACGCGAGTCGACCGTTGTCGCTGTGCTTCGCGATGGCCATGTCGTCGTCCCTCGCGGCGACACGGTGCTGCACCAAGGCGACGAAGTGCTGGTATTGGTCACGGGCGGCGTCGAAGACGACGTTCGGCGCGCACTGGTGGGTTGACGATGTCGCTACTCCGCCGCAAGCAACGCGAGACCTCGCCCGTCGAGACCGCCCAGCCACAGTCCACGCCGATCTGCGACACGCAGCCGCGTCAGCGTGTGTGCGTGTGCGGCAAGGTGACAAGAATGACCGCGCGGCCGACAGCGGGCCAGCCTGCGCTGGCGATCTCGATCTCCGACGACACGGGCACGGTCACCGCAGTGTGGACCGGGCGACGTGAGATCGGTGGCATCACCCTCGGTCGCCGGATCGCGATCAACGGGGTGCCGGTCATGCGTGGCGACCACCTCGAGTTCACCAACCCCGACTACACGCTGCTGCCTCGCTGAGGCGCGCTGGCACGAGGTTACGCTCGCCCGATGCAGTGCGAGCAGGTGTGGATCACGGTGAGCGATGGGACCCGGCTCGCCGCCGACCTGTATCTGCCCACCACCGGCGATGCCGCCCCCGTGCTGCTCGAAGCACTGCCATATCGCAAGGACGACCTGACCAGCGAGTCTCACGCCGACGATTACCTCCGGCTGCGCGCCGAAGGCGGCTTCGCGGTGTGCCGGCTCGATGTACGCGGCACGGGCTCATCGGCGGGGCGAGCGACCGACGAGTACCCGGTTTCCGAACTCGATGATCTCGCCGATGTCATCGCTTGGCTCGCCGAGCAGTCGTGGAGCACTGGGCGGGTTGGGATGTTCGGCTACAGCTACTCAGGTTTCAATTCCTTGCAGCTGGCGTGCGAGCGCCCGCCGGCGCTTGGCGCAATCTGCGCTATCTACGCCACCGACGACCGGTACACCGACGACGTGCACTACATGGGCGGCGCACTGCGAGCCATCGATCTTGTCGACTACTGCCACTACATGATCCCGATGAATGCGCTGCCCCCAGTGCCTGCTGTTTGGGGCGAGGGCTGGCGCGACGAGTGGCTGGCACGCATCGGTGAGCACGAGCCGTGGCTGCTCCGATGGTTGCACGAGCAACTCGACGGCCCGTACTGGCGACACGGTTCGGTGCGACCCGACTACGCACGTATCGCGTGCCCGACGATGATCGTCGCCGGATGGGCCGACGGTTATCGCAACAACACCTTCCGCACCTTCGAGCACCTGCGATGCGAGAAGGAACTGCTGATCGGTCCGTGGAGCCACATGGCCCCATCGACCTCGCTGCCGGGCCCACATGTCGATCTCGTCCCCGAGATGATCTCCTTTTTCGGGAGATGGTTGCGCGACGATCCTGTCGAACCTCGGCCTCCGATTCGTGTGTTCGTGCGCCATGCGACCAAACCCGAGCCCGATCTCGCCATCCACGCCGGCGAATGGCGATACGAGTCCGACTGGCCGCCAGCACGGCTGACTCCGACCACGCTCTACGACGGGCGGCGGCGTTCGTTGACGACGCGTCCCGACACGGGGACGGCGGCGTGGATCTCGTGCGCGGGAGGCCTGCCCTGGGGTCAACCGCTTGACCAGCGCGACGACGACGCGTGGTCACTGACCACGGACTGGCCGATGAGCTCGCCGACCGAAGTGATGGGCCATGGGATGGTCACGGCCACTGTCGTTTCCGACCAGCCGATCGCCTACCTCTCGGTGAAGCTCACCGATGTGTGGCCCGACGGCACCTCCGCACTGGTGACGCGTGGGCTGTTGAACCTGACGCACCGAGTCGACCCACCTGCGCCACTGGTTCCCGGAGAATCGTACGAGATCGCGGTTGAGATGGAGGCGACGTCGTGGGTGTTCCCGGCAGGACATTCCGTACGCCTGAGTGTTGCCGGTACCGACTGGCCCAACACATGGGTGCCACCTCACCCCGTCACCTTGACCGTCGAGTCGTTGCAGATGCGACTGCCGGTGTTGCCGCCAGGGGGCGAGGGCGAGCCGAAGTTCGCGGCAGTCGATGCCCCCGCGCGCGACGACGTCGGCGACAACTCGTGGAGCACTGGGCACGACGTGCTGCGGCGGGTCACTCACGTTGCGACGAAGTACGGCGGTCCGTACGACGTGCGTCACGGTGGGCGAATGACCGATCACTACGAAGGCCTCGCCACCGTGTCGACCACCGACCCTGCCCAGGCATCGGCCAGCGGCACGGTGCGGTTCGCTATCGAGTGGCCCGGCGTGTCGGTCGCCGTCGAGTCGCGCCTTCGGGTGCGCAGCACCCGCGACGAGTACTGCCTCGACATCGAGCTCGATGCTCTTGAATCCGGCGCCATCATCGCCGAGCGACGCTGGTCAGAGCGCATCCCCCGCCATCTCTCCTGACCTCACCCGCAAGGTCTCTGGGCGCGATATCACGCCACTGGTGGCCAGAATCGCGCCCGTACCAGGTCTCTGGGCGCGATATCACGCCACTGGTGGCCAGAATCGCGCCCGACCATGCCGGCGGCGTCGGTCAGCGGTGGGCGGCGTGGCAGGCGACGCCCTCGACCAGCTTGGGGTCTTCGGACGTACATGCGTGCAGGATGCCCAGCCGCTCGGCCTCGCCGCTCTGGTAGAGGGGACAGCGTGGATGAAACCTGCACCCGTCGGGGATCTGTGTGGGGTCCGGGGCCTCGCCGGTGAGGATCTGCTGCTCCATCCGGTCGTGCTCGGGTACGACCGACAGCAATGCCTTGGTGTACGGGTGCTTCGGCGCAGCCAGGATCTGTTCGGTCGTGCCCACCTCGACGATCCGCCCGAGGTACATCACCGCGACACGATCGGCGATGTTCCAAGCCAGCCCGAGGTCGTGGGTGACCACCAGGATGGTCATGCCGCGATCACGCGACAGCCCCAACAGCAGTTGCAGGATCTCGCCGCGCACAGAGGCGTCGAGTGACGAGACAGGCTCATCGGCGACCAGCAGACTGGGTTGCAACACCATGGCGCCGGCAATCACCACCCGCTGACGCTGTCCACCCGACAGTTCGTGAGGAAATCGCATGAAGAACTGCTCGGGAGGACGCAAGCCGCAATGCGACAGCGCATCAGCGACTCGTTTCTGCTCGTCATCACGCTCGCGATGGATGCGTAATCCTTCGGCGACGATCTCATAGATCGACTGTCGAGGATTGATGCTGCCCGAGGGGTCTTGGAAGATGAGTTGGGCCTTACGACGGTACGCCCGAAGGCCTGCCTTCGATGTGGGCAGCGGCGAACCATCGAAGCTGATCGAACCGCCCGTCAGCGGCTGGAGGCCCAGCATGGCTCGAGCGAGTGTGGTCTTACCGCACCCACTCTCACCGACCAGGGCGACGACTTCGCCCGCGGCCACACTGAGGTCGACACCATCGACTGCGTGCACCGGCAACCCACCGCGCCACCGCGACGGATAGGTGACCTTGGCACCGGAAACCTGCAGCAGCGGAGAGCTCACAGCTTCAGACACGCCACGTCCCATCCCGTCGAGATCTCGTGCAGATCGACCGTTGTCGTCGCGCACTCCTCGGTTGCCAGTGGGCAACGCGGGTGGAAGGTACAGCCGCTCGGCACCGCCGCGGGGTCGGGAGGGTCGCCTGCCAGACCGGATGGCGCCATGCGCGACGAGACATCGCCGATGGTCGGGAACGCCGCAGCCAATGCCTTGGTGTAGGGATGTTTCGCGCCGCGCAACATCTCCTTGGCCGGACCGGTCTCGACAAGGCGACCGGCGTACATCACCGCCAATCGATCGGCCACCGTCGACAGCACCGACAGATCGTGGGTGATGAAGATCATGGCCAGCCCGCGATCACGTTGCAGATCCGCCAACAACTGCAGCACTTGGGCCTGCACCATCACGTCGAGGGCCGTGGTCGGTTCGTCGGCGATCAGCAACTGTGGATCACAGGCAAGAGCCATTGCGATCATCACCCGCTGCTTCTGCCCGCCTGACAACTCGTGCGGGTACGCATCGCCGCGCCGTCTCGGGATGCCGACCTGCTCGAGCAGATCACCGACCTTGTTGGTGCCACTGTGCGTGTCGATGGCTTCCTTGATCTGATGCCTGATGCGTTGCACTGGATTGAGCACGTGCTGAGCACCCTGGAACACCACAGCAGCCTCGGCCCATCTCACTGCACGCAGCCGACCCGGCTTCATCGCCAGCACGTCTTCGCCCGCCAACGTGATCGAGCCGGTGATGGTTGTTCCAACCGGCACGAGGCGCAGCAGCGCCATCGTCATCGTCGACTTGCCGCTGCCGCTCTCGCCGGCGAGCCCTAACGTCTCGCCGGCATCGAGTTGCAACGAGACACCCCGCACCGCTGGCACTGGGCCGCGGCTGCTGCTGTAGGTCACGTGCAGATCGCGGACTGCCAGAACCGGCACGCTCATCGACCAACCAGCCGTGGATCGAAGATTCGCTGCAACGCGTTGCCCACCAACGTGAACGCCAGCACGATGCCGATGATGCACAGGCCCGGTGGCAAGTAGTACCACCACGCATTCAGGGTCAGTGCTCCGCTGGACTGGGCACCCTCGAGCACCTTGCCCCAACTCGGTGAGAAGCGGTCGCCGAGCCCGAGGAATGCCAATGTGCTCTCGGCGAGGATTGCGCCCGGCACGATCAAGGACGCGTTGGCGATGATCAACGGAGCCACGCCCGGCAGCACATGGCGAGTGACGATGTACCGGCTCGATGCGCCCAGCGCTGTCGCCCGCTCGACGTAGCCACGCTCGCGCAGCGACAACACCTGGGCCCGAACCAGCCGCGCACCGCCGGCCCAGAAGGTGCCGCCGATGACCAGCGCCATGACCGTCGGGGAGCGGCCGAGCAACAGTGCCAACACGATCGCCAGGGGGATGAACGGCAGCACCAGGAAGAAGTCGTCGATGGCCAACATGACCCGGCCGAGCCATCCCTTGGCGTACCCGGCGACGAGGCCGATCAACGAGCCGACGAAGACGGCGACCACCGTCGCCAGCACACCGATGTAGATCGACACGCGAGCACCCCACATCACCAGGGCAAAGACATCGCGACCGATCTCGTCAGTTCCCAGCCAGAACGTGCCATTGGGTGCCGCCAGGTCGGGATTGTTGCGGCCGGCGACCGCCTTCAGTTCGCTACGATCGGCGAACAGCGGCGCTGTCAGTGCCATCGCAACGAACAGCGCCAGCATCACCAGCCCGACCATCGCCGCCCGATCGCTGCGCAACTGCGCCCATACCCGGCGCGCCGACTGCCTGCGGCGGTTCCAGGACGGCGAGGTCATGCGCCGACCCGAATCCGTGGGTCGAGGTACGTCAACACGATGTCGGCCGCGACGTTGAACAAGATCACGGCCAAGCTGGAGAACATGAACAGCGCCTGCATCATCGGAAGATCGGTGTTACCAATGGCTCGCGATGTCGCCAGACCAAGCCCTGGGTATGAGAACACGGTCTCGGTGGTGATCGCCCCGCCGATCACGAAGCCGAACCCGATCGCGATCAGCGACACCGACGGCAGCAAGGCGTTGGGCACCGCGTGGTGGCGCATGATGTCGCGGTCGCGCAGACCCTTGGCCCGTGCCGTGGTCAGGTAGTCCTCGCGCAGCGTGTCCAGCATCGACGTCCGCATGATCAACGAGTACGAGCCGAGATAGCCGAGCGTCAGCGTGAGCACCGGCAACACCAGGTGACGGGCACGATCGATGACGGCGCTGAACCCCGAGTAGTTGGCGGCCGGATCGATGACCCCGCCAGTCGGGAACCAGCCGAGCTTGGCCCCGACGAAAGCCAGGAACAACATCCCCAAGAAGAACTCGGGCGTGCCGTACAACGCCATCGTGATGGGTGTGCTGATCCTGTCGAATCGGCCGCCTCGCTGCCATCCAGCCCGAACACCGATCCACAGGCCGATGGAGATCGTCAGCACCGTCGAGACACCGACCAGCAGCAGCGTGTTGGGAAGGCTGTCGAGAATCTCGCTGCTGACGGTCCTGGTCGAGTCGAAGCTACGACCGAAGTCGCCACGCAGAGTCCGGCTGATGTAGCGCGTGAACTGATCCCACTTGCTGCCATCGAGGCCGAAGCGCTCGATGATGGCTGCCCGTTGCTCCTGGCTGAGCTTGCTGCGACCGCGGTACCGTGCCAACGGGTCGCGGTCGACGACGCGAAACAAGAAGAAGTTGAACACCAACACCATCGCCAGCAGCACGACGGCGTCGATCAGTTTCCTGACCAACAGGCGGAGGTTCACGACCTATTCGCGTTCGTCGTCGCTTCCCTTGCGGCGCGAGCGGACCCACAGCCCGCCGCCGGCGATGGCCACCGCGGCCACCCCCGCACCTGCCCACAATGCAGCCGATCCTCCACCATCATCGGAGTCACCACCGCCACCCTTCGGGAGCAACTCGATGTACGCCGGAGATGTGTTGGTGAAGAGCAAGGGTCCGGTCTCGGCCGGCTGGCGGACGAAGTTCTCCCACCGATCGGAGCGGATTGCCTGCAGGTCGTCGTACTTGTACAACACGGCGTACGGAGCCTCCTCGTAGAAGATCTCCAGCATCTGTTGCACCAGTTCACGTCGCTTGGCGATATCGAGTTCGACGTGCTGTTGCTCGTACAGCGCGTCGTACTCGGGGCTGCACCAGTTGGCGTCGTTGTAGCCGACCACCTCAGGATCTGTGGTGGCCTGCGACGTGATGAAGTAGCTGAGCTCGGCGTCAGGATCGACAAACGGTACCCAGCCCCAGGTGAACAGGTCGAACTCGTTCTGTCCGATGACGGCCGTCAGGGTGTCGTCGTCCATGGTCTCGACGTCGGTGCCGATACCGACGTCACTCAACCAGCCGGTGAGGAAATCGGTGTTGTCACCGCCACCGCCGATGCTGCGGTCGAAGAATCGCAGCTGCAGTTCTTGGCCATCCTTGTCGCGGACACCATTTCCATTGGTGTCGATCCATCCCGCCTCGTCGAGCAACGCGTTGGCCTTGACCGGGTCGTACTTGTACAGCTTGTCGTCGTCGACCTTGAGGTCCCAC
Source organism: Ilumatobacteraceae bacterium (assembly GCA_031408175.1). Lineage (GTDB taxonomy): Bacteria > Actinomycetota > Acidimicrobiia > Acidimicrobiales > Ilumatobacteraceae > JAENVT01. Next base: position 3,985 of record JANOJI010000216.1, on the reverse strand, counting down.
GACGGGTCGGCCGACGGCACGATGGCGGTACCAGGTATGCCGTAGCCGTTGAGCGTCTTCTCGACGAGCAGGTCACGATCGATTGCCCAGTTGATGGCTTGACGCACCTTCTTGTCGGTCAACGCCGGATGGCCGTTACCGGGCGACGACGAGCAGCCCGAGTTCATCGCCAACTCGCTGAAGCCACCCTGGTTGCCGTTGATCGCAGCGATGTTGTCGCCCTCCTTGATGGTGGCGAACGACTGCTCCGGGACCTCGGCGACTGCGTCGATCTCGCCACTCTTCAATGCCTGGAACTGCGCGTTGGAATCGGCGTACAGCCGGAAAATGACCTCGTCGATGGCCGGTGATTTGCCGAACCAGTTCGGATTGCGTACGAGGCGAACGAACTCCTCTGACACCTCGTCGAGCATGAACGGGCCGCCCCCGATCTTGTCCTCAGCCGGGTAGTTGGGCATGTCGTCGGCCGAGACGTTCTCGTAGATGTGCTTCGGAATCACGTATGCGCCCAGCGCAGGCAGGCGAGGGTCGGGTACCGCCGTGGTGATCTCGAGGGTCGCCTCGTCGATCACTTCGGCCGTGAGGTTGGCAGTGATCGAGATGTGGCTGTTCCACTCCTCCTCGTTGGCCCGGTCGATGGTGTACTTCACGTCGTCGGCCGTCAGCGACTCGCCGTCGCTCCACTTCATCCCGCTGCGCATCTTGTAGGTCCAGGTGAGGCCATCGTCGCTACTCGACCAACTCTCGGCCATCGCCGGCTCCGCAGAGAAATCCTTGGCAGCCATGTTGGTCAGCGACGGCCAGATCAGGTTCCATATCTCGTAGTCGATGACCAGAACGCCGACCGTGACGTTGAGCGAGTCGACATCCTGGAGTTGCCCGACGGTGAAGGTGACCTTTCCGTCGTCGCCACTGGCGCCGACCGAAGTTGGCACCGTGACCAACCCACCGAGCAGCAGCACCGCAAACAGCAATCGTCGCATCGACCCTCCCCAGAAACTGATTGCGACCGAGTATGTCACAGGGGGTGGCACGGACATTCCACCGGGCGTAGGCTCCGAAACGATGGCGCTGAGAATCGACGACTCGTCCGCCAACGCAGATCCGGCTGCCACGTTCGGCCGCGATGGCGTTGTCGCTGTCCATGGCGTGCTCGATGCCGCACAGCTGCAACGACTCGCCGATGCGGTCGATGAGAATCTCGCCGCACCAGGCCCGTGGGCCAACGACTACACCCCTCCGGGCGGTGGCGGCCGATTCTTCGGCGACTATGTCAACTGGCAACGCATCGCTGGGTACCGCGACGCGGCATTGCGCGGGCCGCTACCCGAATTGGCGCGCACCTTGTTGGGCGAGACGCCGCGGTTCTTCCACGAGCACACCCTGGTGAAAGAGCAGGACACCCACGAGGTCACACCGTGGCATCACGACGAGCCGTACTACTGCGTCGACGGTGCCAGCAACGTCAGCCTGTGGGTGCCACTCGACCCGGTGCCGCGGTCTGCGGGCGTCGAGTTCATCGTCGGTTCGCACCTGTGGGGCCGACGATTCGTGCCGCGCAAGTTCGTCGACCAGTCGCCATACGTCGACGACGCCAGCGATTTCGAGCTGGTGCCCGACATCGACGCGGTCCGCGATCAACATGAGATCGTGTCGTTCGATATGCAGCCGGGCGACGTGATCGCCTTCCACTACCGCACGCTGCATTCGGCGCCGGGCACTGCCGGCCGCACCACTACTCGACGGCGAGCCGTGAGTTTCCGCTACCTCGGCGGCGACGCACGCTTTGCAACGAGGCCGTGGCTGCACTCGCCTCCATATGAGCCCTTTACCCCTGGCCAGCCCCTCGACGACGAGCGTTTCCCGTTGGTTTCGGCCTAGCGACTACGACTCTGGTGGTCGCTCACCGAGCACGGCTGTGACCTCGAACGACTGTCCATCGCGCACCACCGACACCGTGGTCGTGTCCCCCGGTGCGAGGTCACGTATCGTGGCGATCAGCGCCGCCTGTCCGGTGATTGGCTCGCCGTCGACGGCCACCACGACATCGCCGACCTTGATACCTGCTGTTGCGGCCGCCGAGCCGGCGAACACCTTTCCGACGAGAGCGCCGCTACCGCCGTCCGTGCGCCGTTCGAGCTGCACCCCGAGATAGCCGGAATCGAGAACGACACCATTCGCTTGCCCTCGGAGTTGCTCGATCGTCGGCAGCAGTTCGGCGTTCGAAATGGCGAAGCCGAGGCCGTTGGCAGTCGAGCCGAGCCCGCCCGACGATGCGAGCGTGGTGAGACCCACCACGTGCCCGAGCGCGTCGACCAATGGCCCGCCTGAGTTGCCCGACGAGACGGCCGCATCGGTCTGAATCAGACCCTTCAGTGACCCGTTTTCGGTCGCCAGGGTGCGGTCGAGCGCCGAGACGATGCCGAGCGTGACCGTCGGATCGCCCTCGAGGTCGAGTGCATAGCCGATTGCCAACACCTCATCGCCCAGGCGCACATCATCTGGCGACGAGAACGTGGCCGCGCTCAATCCATCGACGTCGAGACGCAGGAGAGCGAGGTCTCGCGTCGCATCCGAGGCCACGACAGCGGCCTGACGAGGCTCGCTCTCGCCATTGAGACGGACATGGACCGTCTTGGCGTCGCCGATGACGTGGGCGTTGGTCACGATCTCGCCGTCGGAGGTCACGATCAGTCCGGTGCCGATCGACTCGCCGCTTTGGCCATTGCGGACCTGAGCCGACTGAATGGCGACCACGCTGGGGGCGACATCGTTGGCGATCGCCTCGATGTCGAGGCGTGGCAGCTGCGAGGCGCGGGGCTCGACCACATTGACGCCAAGGGTCGACGGCTTGCGCGGAGGCGCCGACCGCTGCTGCGCCCACTGCACCCCGATCAGGGCACCGACCAGCCCAGCCAGCCAGACAATCAGCACCAACCCGATCGCCAGGAACAGGTGCCGCCCAGGAAGCCCAAAAAGCTGTCGCCGCGGCTTGGCATGCTCGGATGGTTCGTCGACGGTCGGTTCGTCGAGTGATTGCGCGCCAGTATCAGGAGGTGGGAACTGCGATTCGATGATGACGTTCTATCGGCACATCCGGGCAGTTGCCTAAGCTCACCTCGACCCGGTGCGTTTGACGGCGGGCGCCCCGCTTCGGGCGCTGTGCTGACTTCCATGTCAGCTCCTTGAACGACCGTCGTTCCATGAGCTGGCGCAGAGCGTTGGACGAACCGATCGGCGGTGCCGTAGGTGAGAGCAGAAAAGAATGAACCCCGCCGAGCCGAGGCCCGACGGGGTTCTTCTGTTTGCTCCCCCAGAATTCTCCGCGGAGCGGTAGGCAGAATGTGGCGCTCAGCGGCGGCAGATCAGCTGGATTGAATCTTGATCTCGATATCGACTCCGGCCGGCAACTCGATGCGCTGCAAGCTGTCGATGGTCTTGGCATTGGGATCGATGATGTCGATCAGACGCTTGTGCACGCGCATCTCGAAGTGCTCGCGTGAGTCCTTGTCGATGTGCGGACCACGGATCACCGTGTAACGGTGCTTGTCGGTGGGCAAGGGGATGGGTGCTGGTGGGCCAGTCGGCCTGAGCGGCCCCTCTCCGACCTGCACGCCGACCGCAGCGAGCCCGCCGAACGTCTAGAGGTGGACGACCGTGCAGGTGAGCGTGCGGGTGATGCCGTCGATCATCTGCACCCGGCTCACCACCATCTTTCCGAGCTCGTCCACCGTGGCCGCCTCCGCTCGCGCGATCACGTCGTAGGGGCCCGTGACGTCCTCTGCGGACACCACGCCGTCGATGCCGCCCACCTCCTGGGCCACCTGGGCCGCCTTGCCGACCTCGGTCTGGATGAGGATGTACGCACTGACGGCCATGGGAGCCTCCCGGTCGGTGAAGGGCCGCATCGTAGACGCCTCGCCGGGCGCCCCCGCATGCTCGGCCGGGGGGGCCACCGGTAGGGTTCACGTGGTGAGCGAGATCC